>JBGPNU010000299.1:0-4575 GCA_041487675.1 Binatus sp. (SeqCode) | reverse complement strand
GTTGAATCCGCTCGACACGGCGAAAAACCTGCTCGATCGCGGCGACGGCGAGGCGGCGATGCTGGTCTTCAAATCCGCCGGACTCAACAACCCTGACGTTCAGCGGATGATCGCGGCCGCACAAGGTCAGCTCCGCCGCGGCGCGGCCGAGTCGCTGCTCGGACGGACACTCGGCGCGATGGCCGGTGGAAACGCGGGCGAGGCGCGCACGATTTTGGCGGAATATGAGAAGGCGCCCGCCGCGGAAAGCACTCGCGCGGATTCCATTCGGAGGGTGCTCGCGAATGCGCCCGACCGCCGCGCCGAGTCGGCTTACGATGGCGTGATCAAGAGCGACGTTCCGAGTCTCAACCACGCCGCATTCGTCGCGATGATCAAGCAGTTGTTCGGCGAACAGACCGGCTCTGTGCCAAGCGAGGTGATCGTGAGCGCCAAGGATGTCATGGTCGAGGACAAGGCCGCGACGCAGGGCCTCAAGGATTCGCTCGACAGCTATGCGAACGCGACCGGCCGCAGCGCATGGCTGATGAGTCTCAAGTGCGGATGCGACGCCGGCGCGGTGTTGACCGCAGAAGCGGGCGGCGCGGCGCTGCTCAAAGCCAAGTACGCCCCGACCTTCAAGCGCCCGCACGTCGGCCTGCCCTGAGCGACTTCGCGGCGACAGGATCCGCGCGCGCTCTTTGTGTCATCCCGAGCGAAGTCCGCGGAGCCGAGGGACCCCGGATCTTTGAGTCCTCGCTTGATCGTGGTGTTATGCCAAGCGCAGCAACCTCTTCCACGGCAGCGATGCGCGGGCTAATCTGGCAAGCTGCTCCGAATCAATCGAGAGAATGAATCAGAAGACCAATGAGACATTGCGCATACTGTAAGAAGCATCCCTCCGTCGGAAACAACGTCAGCCACGCCAACAACAAGACCAAACGGCGCTGGAACCACAACCTGCAGGAAGTCCGCGCCGAGATTGGCGGCAACGTGCGCAGAATTCTCGTCTGCACGCGATGCATCCGCAGCGGCAAGGTCAAGAAAAGCGCCTGAATCCGCCGCCCGCTTAAATTTGTCATCCCGAGCGAAGTCGAGGGACCCCGGATCTCTTCGCCCACCTCTCCGTGACGCGATGAGTCTTCACAACAACGTGATGAGCTTCTCCGGCGGACGCGCGATTATGGCGCGCTTGCCCCGAATCACGATTGGCCGCTGCATCAGCTCCGGATGCTCGAGCAGGAGCGCGACCACCGGCTTTTTCTGGATGTAGTCATCCGGGTTCAAGCCCAGCTCCTTGAAGCGCTTGTCCTTGCGAACCATGTCGGCAACCGGACCATCGAGCATGTCGATGATCTTCTCGAGCGTCTCGCGCGTGGGATGGTTCTTCAAATATTCGATCGTCTCGAACTCGACTCGACGCTCACCAAGCATCGCCATCGCGCCGCGCGAATGTCCACAGGCCGGATTGTGATACAGGATTATCCGCTCCATCGTTGCCTCACTCCGCATGTCTCGCAGAGCATAGACTCCGTCGCGGTATGCCATCAAACCCAAAGCGCGACTGGAAAGAGATCGGTCTTTTTCCTGGCATGGATGCGGGGGCTGGGAGGCTGGCCCCTGCCGCGGCCCTTTGATGAAGCTGCGCGCTGCGGCTACAATCACTCGGCGATAATTGTGCGAAGGAGTCGTCGTGGGCAACAAATCGAATATCCGCAACAATTTGAATATCAGTATGACCAAGAAGCTTCGTTTTTCGGCAATAGCTCTGTCGATAGCGTTCGCCGCGGCGACGCTGGCGGGCTCGCGGAATGCCGGCGCGGCAAACGTAAGCGGCACCATGTCCTACCGAAACGGCAGCGCGGCGGCGAAGCGCCAGTTGCATTACGAGAACCGCACCACCGGTGACATTTATGTTGCGCCGACCGAACCCGACGGATCGTTCACCGCCGACCTGCCGCCCGGGCTCTACGATCTTCGCGCGGAACGCGGCGTGATTCTGGCCTACAAGATTCGCGTCGATAAAGAGGACCTCAACGTCGGCCATGTCGTCGAGCCGGCGCCGCTCGATGTCCTTCGCCCGTTCCAGCATGAAGGCGTAGCGGAGGCGATCGTCGAAAACGCCGCGCCCGCGACTGCGAACCTGGGCGGCCGCCCTCTTCAGGCGATGAAGTACGGGTACGAGGCAATGGCGCCGTTCGGCGCGCCGGTCGGTACCCCTGCGCCCGAGTCCACGCCGCTCGGTGAAGCCACCCCGAACGCGGCTCCGTCGCCGTCGGCTATGATGATGAAGTAAGCCTGGAATCCGCCTTCACGAATGCGCTGGCAGGCGAGCGAGCGGACTATCTCAGAGCCGCTCGACAAATTCGAGCCGGTTCCCCCATGGATCGCGAACGAAAAATCGCTCCTGCCCTGGAAATCGATTTCCCGCGATTATCTCGACGCCCGCTGTCTCGAGCCGCGCGCGCATCGCTTCGAGATTCGCAACCCGAAAGGCCGGATGCCTCCGCGACGCTTTGTTCACCGACGACGCATCCTGCTCGGTCGTAAGATGGAGCTGTTGCACGCCGCATTGGTACCATGCGCCCGCACGCCCGCTGTCGGTGTTGGCGGGACGCTCGAGCGGTTCGAGGCCGAGCAGCTCCTCGTAAAATGCGCGCGCCTTCACCAGCGCGTCGTCGCCGGCGTCGATGAGCAGATTTACATGATCGAGTCCGATTATGAGGCTCATCAATCACTCGGAGGGAGAATGATGATGGTCATCGTTGCCTTCGCAAAAGTCCCACGTTTCAGTTGCGCATATTACGCCGACCGTCAGGCTCTTGGGAAACCGAATTTTCACGACGCCGCTAATACCCCGATCACTCCGCTCGCGACGATCGTTAATCTAATCGTACCGTATGCCTATGACGCCAAAACCACCCATTCGCTGTCAAGGACCATCGCACTATCGTCAAAATAGCATCGCTGCCGGTCATTTCTATTACACGCGCAACATAGGTTCTTTCTGGCACTCAGTCGGAGCATTCTTGGCGTAGCAAGCCGCCGCGCAAAAATACTCGTGAGCGCACAGCGTCGGATAGGGCAGCCGTCTCAGGAGGTAGCAAGCTTGGTCATTTCGCACACATACCAGTTTGCTTCATTGTTCGCGGAAGCGAAACCTCAGTCGTATAGGAACCTCTCAGACGAGCTACCGACGGGAACTTAGGTGTTACAAATGAGTAAAGCAATTACGGCGGAAGGATTTTTTCGATCCATGGGCGCTACTGTTCGTCGCGTGTTGGCGCTGGATAGGGATTTGGTGGGGCCGATGGGAAAAGAGGGAAGCGTGTCGTATGGCATCCGGCTAGTCATCGTGGCCCTGCTGCTCGCGCTCATCAGCGCGACTGCGCAACCGTCGCAGGCTGGTGGCTGGTACTTCAGCATGACGCCGCCGCATGGACAGACTTTCGACGTCGGCCCATACAAGACCCACTTCCAGTGCAACGACATGTGCGGAAGTGCACTTTACTCGCATCCATTCGCCTGTCATCGGACCGGACTACCAAAGGATTGCGGGATCATCGGCAACGGCTTCGCTTATCCGAAGGACTTTCCGTTTCCTGTACCCCTGGACGAAGAAATACCAAGCAACGGCTGCTTTTGGTCAAACGAGCCCGGCCTTTCGCGCGGCAAATACTTTTTTTTCTACACTAACACCGGCGGCTCTATAGAAAGGTGCGCCAACTTTAACCATTTCAACAACCTCGCAAAGGAAGTACAGGGCGATGAAATCGCTACAACCAGGAGGAATTGCGGCGGACCTTGCTTCACTGTCGGTAGCGACACCGCCTGTGAATAGATTCGTGTGAGCACGTCCTCCATTCGATGCTCGTATAGTCTAGATAGGCTGCCGGATGTTGGTACATGGCACTCCTAAGCCTATCCGAAGAATTGGCCGTTTCCTACATTGGTTTTTCTGGTATGACTCAAATGGCGGAAAGAAAGTAGGTGGGACGGGTGGTGATTGCGAAGCAATGAGAGGCAAATGTCTACGCTCAAATCGGCCTGAAGGAGCTGGAAGAGACCGTTCTACTTTAATAACACTAGTGAGTAACTACCAGCGGAGTGCGACTGGGCGCTTGCTAGGAGCAGATAGTGCCAGGGGGTGAACCGAGGTATGCCCACGGGCTCCGTCTCGCTACAATGGTCGGCGATTTTGAAAGGGGATGGAGCCAAGTGCACCATGGAGAATTTGGCAAGGATTGACCTCTGGAAGCTTGCCCGGATGAAAGGCGATTTCGACGAAACCTGTGAAATCCGTTCCTGCGATCAGGTCGCGAGAGCGGTCGTAGTGATTTCGTATTCGGATGGTCGCGCCTCGATCAGAAATTATTGCTCCGTGCACGAGGGTAAAAGCGTAGCCAAACTGAAACGAAACAACATCGGAGTCAAACTGGTCGATCACTGCGGGCTAGCAGGCAGTAGACAGCAGTAACGCCGACGACGACCGCTCTGCCCGAGACGCAGCCTGATTCAACGCCAAACCTCACCTCCTGCATCCCTTTCCCGCGGACGACTTCGAAATGCGCCCGTCTGATCTGTTGCGAACCAGGC
>JBGPNU010000298.1:0-4640 GCA_041487675.1 Binatus sp. (SeqCode) | reverse complement strand
CGATGAAGCGGCGTGCGGTGTCCGGGTCGAAGACCGGCTGCGTGATAACGAAGCGCGCGCCCGCACTGGCTTTGCGCTTCAGCAGTTCGAACTCGCGCTCGATATTTTTCCGATTCGGATTCGCGACCGCGCCCGCGACCAGCGCCGGCAGCGTCTTCAGCACGGGCTTCCCTTCGCCGGTGTCGCCGCGATTCAAGTCGGCGATCATCGCGAGCATCTCGTACGGGTCCAAATCATGGCTAGGAATCACGCGTCCGTTCGCATCGGGCGCAATCTTGTCGCCGCTCAGCACCACGATCGCGTCGATTCCGAGCGCGGCCGCGCCCAGCAGATCGGATTTCAGTGCGAAGCGGTTGCGGTCGCGGCACGAGACATTGAGAACCACCGGGAGCCCCAGGCGATCCTTGATACTCGCGCCGAACACGAGCCCCGACATCTTTATTTTGCCGAGCGCGTTGTCGGTCAGATTTATCGCGTCAACGTGTCCGACCAGCGCGGACAGCCTTTTCAGCAGCGGCGCCGGATTGATCCCGCGCGGCGGCGAAACCTCGAGCCACAGCGCCGGCGCGTCCGCGTTCAGAATGTCAAGAATTATTGCCAAATGCGTTTATCGGCCAAATGCAAGTTGCGTGGATGAGGTCATCCGCGATGCCGCGCGGCACGTGAGCGGCCGGGACCTTACGCCTGGCGGCGCTCGGTTGCTTTGACCTTCTGATACTTGCGGTAGTCGTAGCCGGTCGCCATCGCCATCAGCAGCGGCTCCATCCCGCCTTCGCGCTCGCGGCGGAGCACGCGCAGGCGATCGAAGAACTCGCGGAAGTCCTTGTCCACGCGGCGCTTGCCGTCCATCGGCTGCAGAAAGAAATCGTGCAGACGGGTAACCGTGAAGCGCAGCGAGGAAAATCGAAGTTCGTTCGGGAACGCGTCCCACTCGGCCAGCGACAGAGTGCGGACCGACTCGTACCCCGTGAGCAGGTAGCGGAACCGGTCGAGCGAGTAAACGCTATCGACGAAGCACAGCGAGTTGACGGCGGTCGCGATATCGAAAATAAACTTGCCGCGGCATGCGGCGTCGAAATCGAGCATCGCGGTCAGCTTCTCGCCGCGAAAGAGCAGATTGTCGGCGAAGATATCGCCGTGGATGACGCCCTTGGGCAGCTTGCCCTCGAGATAGCGGGTCAAGTACTCGACCTCATCGTCGAGCGTGCGGCAAATCTTGCGGAAGTAATTCGGCAACCGCGAGCGCACGCTCAGGTAGAGATCGGCGATTCGCTCGAAGCTGAAGCGGTTGTCGATTCCCTTCTTGTACGCCTTGCCGATCACGTGGAGATCGCCGAGCGTGCGTCCAATCGTTTCGAGCTGGCTCGGCTTCAGCCGCGCGGGCGGCAGAACCTTGCCTTCCTGGTACTTGAACAGCGACACGCATCGATTGTTGAAATTGCGGTAGTAGCGACCCATCCGATCCTGCATCGGATGCGGGCATGGAAACCCGTGCTTGCGCAGGAACGAGAGCAAATCGATCTCGCGCTTGAGTTCGTTCTCGCCTTTGACTTCGTCCACCCGGAGCAGGAATTTGCCCTTGGCGGCTTCGAGGACGTAGTTGGTGTTGACCGAGCCTTCCGCGACGCCGACGGCGCTGGTGACGCGGCCGAGACTGTAATCGTCGGCCAGTTCCTTCAGGAAGGGTTTGCTTAGCTCGGTGTATACGGCCATGAGGGGCGCAATCGGTCGGAGGACTGTCGGCGGTCAAGTCTAAGGTGTGATTGGCAGTTCGTCAACTAGGGGTCGCGAAACCCCTGCTGGACAAGGGGTTTGGCCCTTTCGGGAGGGGCCAGCCCCTGCACCCGTTTCAGGAGCCGGCTCCGTTGTCGCCGCGGAGCACGGTAGACCAAGCACTCGCGTTTGCCTCGGGCGGCGGGCGCGGCTAAATGAGTCATCATGCCAACCTCAAAAAAACCTGCGCCGAAAATGTCGAAAAAATCCAACCCCCGAAAGTCCACCGCGGCCGCGAAAAAGGCGGGCGCGAGCGCGCCGAAGGGAGCCAGCGCGCGGCTCGAAGGAAAGAAAGCGCCCGCATTCGAGTTGGCCGACGCAAATGGCAAGACCGTCCGGCTCAAAGATTTGGTCGGCGCGAACAACCTGGTGCTCTATTTCTATCCCAAGGACATGACCCCAGGATGTACGATCGAAGCGTGCAGTTTTCGCGACCATAACGATCGGCTCGCGGCGCTCGGCGCAAAGTTGGTTGGTATCAGCGCGGACTCGAGCGCCTCGCATACCAAGTTCGCGGCCAAGCACGGGCTGAATTTCCCTCTGCTGGCCGATCCCGATCACAAGGTCACCGGACTTTACGGCGTTTACAAGATGAAGTCGCTCTACGGGCGCGAGTTCATGGGGATCGAACGGACTACATTCGTGATCGACAAGTCCGGCGTCGTGCGGCGCGTGTTCGTGAAGGTGAAAGTGAACGGTCATACCGATGAAGTGATCGAGGCGCTGAAAGCGATCGGATAGAGTTCCAAAAAAAGTATAGAGGCCGATGGCGTGATACCATCGGCCCCTGTTTCGCACACTTCGAACTATCTCCTTGAGCCGATCATCTTAATCTGCTCAGGCGATCATCCCTGTGGTCCACCCGGGACGAACGGACACCCCGGATCGGTCGCGAGCGCCGCAGGCGCGGTCGGAATTAACACGTTCAGCGACGGCGGACTTGAGAAGTTGAACATGTCCTCGAGCGGATCCGCGTTCGCGTCGCGTGCGGTCATACTTTGGATGTGCGAGTTGCCATTGCCCTGGTCGTTGCTGAGGAAGCGCTTTTCGATCAGCGCGAGCATCGAAGTGTGATCGCCGACCGTATGCGACACGTAGTGAGGCTTCGCGAATGGCGAGACCGCGATAAACGGGACCCGGAAGCCGAGCTGATCGAAGTTGGCGCAGTCGGCGGGATACGGGCCGAAATCGGTGAAGGTCGCACAGATTGCAAGCGCCTCGAGTCTGCTGACGGCGCATTGCACGCCGTTGCCCGGCACTTCGCTCAGCAGCGGACTCGATAGATCGGCGCACTGGCCCGGATCGATCCCGTCGGGATTGAGCGCTCCGCCCTGCGGGGCCGCCGCCGGCGCGACGTGATCGTAAAAGCCACCGTGCTCGTCATAAGTGATGAAGATGATTGAATCATTCCAGTTGGGGCCGTTGCGCACCGCGTTCACAATGTCCGAGACGAACTTCTGGCCCTTGCGGATGTCGGTGGGAGGATGCTCATCGTTCTCGGTGGACGGTCCGAAAACGAACCCAAGATTCGGATCGACGAACGAAACAGACGGGAGCGTGCCGGCGGCAGCCTGTGCGAGAAACGTCGAGACCTTCAGGGAGTGCGGCGGTACGACAAAGGGAAAGGCACTCGGGCGGAAGATTCCAGAAATAGGCACGTCCGAGAAGTAGTTCGTCCAGGTGACGTTGTTCGCGTCCAGCAGATCGTAAATCGTGCCTGTGATCGGCTTGTAACCACCCGGGGGCGGCAATATCTCGGCGGTGGTCAGATGGCCGAAGGAAGTCGCCGCGGCGGCATACGCCCGATTCGGGAAGGTCTGCCCGATGACCGAACAGAAAAAGCGATCGTCAATCGCGAAGTTCTCCGCGAGGTTGTAGTAAAATGGCAGATCGGCCTGCGTATAGAAGCCCATCGTGTCGTCGCTGTTCGCAGTCTCGGGACCGCTGTCGGGCTGCCCTTGCGAGGTCACGTCGTTGCGACGTACGAAGCCGTCGTTGGGGCTGGAGATAATTGCCGCCGCCGGATTGTTGAAGTTGGCCTCGATATGGCTGCCCGACCACGAGTGATCGAGATCCGGGCCGGTGCAATATTTCAATTCGTGGAACGCGTTTACGGTGCTGCTGTCCTCCGCATCCAGATTCGAATTCGCGCAGGTATAGTTGCCAAGGTTATCGACGGTGCAGCTGAGCCCATCGACACAACTGTGATCGTTCTTCGAGCAGGCGCCGCCATGGTACGGACCGGCGGGGTCGTAAGGCAGCGCACCGAAGTAATTGTCGAACGAATGGTTCTCCTGCATCACGATAATTATGTGATTGACCTTGTGAAGATCGCCCTCCGCGCGTGCTGTCGCGGCTGACATCGCAAATACGGCCAACGAGCAGATCAAGCTCGCCGCTACGATCGTCCTGTAACGCATCGATTTTCCTCCCGAATGCGGGGTGGGTGGCTTTGGCTCGCGTTAACCCCGATACTGCGCGCGCCAAAGTAATAGTGAATGTAGCTTATGTCGTATATAGTCGCCGCGAGTCGCCGAAGGCAATCGAAAATCTTCGATTGAAGCGCCATCGTGGCGTCCGGACGAGTTTGCGATTTTACGCGCGCTATTGCGCGACCGCCGAGCGATTCAGGAAGCGGCGGAGCGATTGCTCTCGAGCAGATTATCGCGCAGGAACGCGCGGAGTTCCGGCTCGACCCGTTTGCCGAGGTCGTGCGAGAGTTTGGGGAAATAGCAGGTCGATACTTTGGCGCCCCGCGCGCGGAGCGCGTCGGCGAGTTTCACCGCCTGCCGGACAGGCATCTTGTTGTCGCGCTCGCCGTGCATGATCAGCACGCTGATATCGAGCCTTGGCGGCAGATGCGCTAT
>JBGPNU010000297.1:0-4652 GCA_041487675.1 Binatus sp. (SeqCode) | reverse complement strand
CGACGCATTCACTTCCGCTTTCGCGCGCGGGCGCCTGGCGTTTCAGCCCGAGCACGTTGAACCGAAATTCGCGCGCGACCGCTCCGCGAACATCAAGCATATCAAGCTCGAAGTCGCGCTCGATTTCGACGCGAAAACGATCTCCGGCACCGCGACTCATCGTTTGTCGGCGATAACCTCGCCGCTTGACCGCCTTGAATTCGACGCCACCGAACTCGCGATTAGCGCAGTTCGCGCCGGAGGGGAGCCGGCATCCTTCGAGACCTCTGACGGCAAACTGCGGATAGCAATCACGCGCGCTCTAGGAGCCGGCGCGGAGATCGAGATCGCGATCGACTACAGCGGCCAGCCGCGGCGCGGACTTTATTTCGTCGGCCCCGATGAGGCTTACCCGAACAAGCCGGTCGAGGCGTGGACCCAGGGCGAAGACGAAGACTCGCGCTACTGGTTCCCGTGCTACGACTACCCGAACAATCGGACCACCAGCGAGGTAATCGCCACCGTCCCGGAAAAATTCACCGCCATTTCCAACGGCGCCTTGATAGCGACCGCTGCCAATCCCGCCGCTAAGACCCGCACTTTTCACTGGCGCCACGACGTGCCCCACTCCGCATATCTGATCACGCTTGCGGCCGGCGAGTTCGTGATGATCGAGGAGCGCGCCGGCGACGTCCCGGTCACCTACTACGTTCATCCCGGCCGCGAGGACGACGCGCGCCGCGCGTTTGGCAACACGCCCCGCATGATCCAGTTCTTCGAGCGCGTGATCGGGGTGCCCTACCCTTACGCCAAGTACGCGCAGGTCGCGGTCAGCGATTTCATCTTCGGCGGAATGGAAAACACCTCGGCGACCACGCAGACCGCCGATACGCTTCACGACGCGCGCGCGCATCTCGACTTCAAAAGCGATCCGCTGGTCGCGCACGAACTCGCTCATCAATGGTGGGGCGACCTGCTGACCTGCCGCGATTGGGCGCACGCCTGGCTGAACGAGGGTTTCGCGACTTACTTCGAGGCGCTCTGGTGCGAGGAAAATCTCGGACCCGACGAATTCGCGTGGAACGTCCGCCAGGATCGCGAAGGCTATCTCGACGAGGACGCCAATCGCTACCGCCGTCCGATCGTATGCAATCGCTACCGGACGCCGATCGAACTGTTCGATCGCCATCTGTACGAAAAGGGCAGCCTGGTCCTCCACATGATCCGGCGCATCACCGGCGACGATCTGTTCTTCAAGTCGCTCAACCTTTATTGCACGCGCCATCGCGGCGGCAACGTGATCACGCAGGACCTGCAGCGCGCGTTCGAGGATACCACCGGCCGCAACCTCGACTTCTTCTTCGAGCAGTGGGTGTACAAGGAAGGGCATCCGGAGATCGAAGTCTCGAGCTCCTTCGACGACAAGAAAAAACTGCTCAGCATCACCGTCAAGCAGACCCACAAGGTCGAAGGCACGACTGCCGCCTTCAAGTTTCCGGTCACGATCGCGCTGATGGACGCGGGCGGCGGCGAAGTTCGCCACCGCGTCGAAATTAAAGAGCGCGAGCAGGTCTTCAATTTCGTCCTGGAGCAGGCGCCCAAGGCGGTGCGCTTCGATCCCGAGCACGACATCGTGAAAACGCTCAAGCATAAACGCGGGCGCGAGGCACTCGAGCTTGAATTGCGCCACGCGCCGGAAGCTATCGGTCGCGCGGCCGCCGCCCGCGAGCTCGGCACCGAGGGCAGCCCGCAGGCGGCGTTGGCGCTCCGCGAGGCTTTGCTGAATGACCGTTTCTGGGGCGTGCAGGCCGACGCGGCGGGCGCGCTCGGCGCAATCCGGACCAGTGCGGCACTCGACGCAATCCTCGAAGGACTCAAGCTGCCGCATCCCAAGGCGCGCCGCGCAGTCGCTCGCGCGCTCGGCAATTTTCGGGGCGACGCTCGCGCCGCGTCCGCGCTTGCCGAAGTGATCGACAAGGGCGACCCGAGTTATTTCGTCGAGGCTGAGGCCGCGCTCGCTCTCGGCAAGACCCGCGACGAACGCGCGTTCGATCAACTCACGGCGGCGCTCGGGCGCGACTCGTACCTGGAGGTCATTAGAACTCATGCGATCGCCGGGATGGCGGAGTTGCGCGACGAGCGCGCGATCGGCGTGGCGCGCGACTATGCGCGCTACGGGCGGCCGGCGCGCGCCCGCGTGGCCGCGGTCGGGACGCTCGCGCGCTTCGCCGCTCTCAAGGAGAACCGGCGCATCGAAATCCTCGATTGGCTGACTCCGCTCGCCGACGATCGCGAGTTTATGGTGCGGATGCGCATCCCCGCCGCCTTCGCCGAAATAGGCGATGCGCGCGCTATCCCCGCGCTGCGCCGGCTTGCCGATCGCGATTTGGATGGCCGCGTGCAGCGCCACGCGAACGAAGCAATCGCATCGATCGGCGAGGGCCGCAGCCGGGTCGAAGAGGGTCAGCGTCTGCGCGAAGATATCGACAAGCTCCGCGACGAGAACAAGAAGTTGCAGGAACGGCTCGATAAGGTCGAAGTGCTCGCGCGCGAAAAACAATCCTGAACCGGGTGAAAGCGGTCGCGTCCGCTGGTTCACGGCCATTACTAGTCACTGCATCGCCTACCGTAGCAGCGGCGGCCGATCGGCCCGAAGCTTTGTCCCCTCTATGCTCATCCGTCCACTAGATACATAATTTAACTTCCGGTAGGCTTCGAGTCGCGCATGAGGATGCTTCGATTGACTGGATGACGGCATAAGGTGAGCCCTGAACCATGAGAGTTGCTTGATGCACAAACGGCGCACGATCTCCAAATCGCAGGCGGCGGGGAGGACAAACTCACGGACGCTTCAAATGAAGCTCATCGTGTGGTCAATCTTCCTGTTTGTCGGCGCCGGGTTGTGCGCCTTGACCCCGAGCCTGTTCGCGCAGGACACCGCATCGCTTACCCGCCCGCGGGCCTACTCCACCGTCGTGCCGCTGATTGGTGTCAGTCCTGCGATGGTTCGAGGGGCGGTCCTGAGCGGAGCGACGATTCCACTCTGGGACTACAGCATCACGTCGCCGCTGGACAGTCATGTCTATTCGGGCACGATGGTCGGCCGGAGTCCGTTATTCCACGGCGCTCGGACTACCGACATCACGGCCATAATTGTCCCGCTCAAAATAAAATTTTCCGATGGAACCGTGTTCGATCCGACCGCGGCCGATAGTAGTTGCTCACCCGCCGGTACTCCGCTCAACCTGACCCAAAATTCGCCGATATTTACGCCCGTCAACATCAACATGGGCGGCGTCGATATAGGTGTCACCCAGTATCTGGACGCCTTCCAGCGCGGCAGCTTCTGGACCAACGTGTCCATGACCGGAAATCGTTATCATACGACGCTCAGTCCGGTGACCGTCCTCTCCGCCGTAACTGTCAACGTGCCCGCCGCGGACGGGGCAGTGTTTTCCACTGCTCCATTCGGCGGATGCGGCGGCATCATCGGCGTCATGAATATCAACTGGTTCGACCCCTTGGTCACGGGGACCATCATACCGAGTCTAGCCGCGCAGGGAGTCGGTCCCACCACTTTGCCGCTCTTTTTAATAAAGGACGTGGTGATGACCAGCGGAACTCCGAGTTTCCCCTCCAACTGCTGCATCCTGGGCTATCACGGAGCCTTCGGAAATCCGGTCCAGACGTACTCGCCGTTCGACTATGACACGACCGGAATTTTCCTTAACGATTCCGATATTGGCACGCTGAGCCACGAGGTCGGCGAATGGATGGACGACCCGACGGGCAACAATCCAACCCCGTTATGGGGCCATATCGGACAGGTGGGTGGATGCCAGGGCAATCTTGAGGACGGCGATCCACTGAGCGGCACCGAATTCCCGCCCCTGATTGCGCCCAACGGCGTCACTTACAATCCGCAAGAGTTGGCGTTTTTCTCCTGGTTCTTTCGCCAGTCGCCTTCGCTTGGGGTCAACGGCTGGTATTCCGATAACGGAACTTTCACCCAGGATGCGGGCGCGGTCTGCATGTAATCCTGTGACAAGCCGGCAAAAAAATGAACGCCCACGGGACTCGCGCGATCGCAGCGTGGCCCGCGGATTGAAGCGCTCTGGCCTTGGCGCGCTTTTCGGCTTGATTCTGGCAAGCTTGTTTGCGGCGACGATTTGCTCGGCGGATTCGATGCTGCCGGTGACGAACCCCAACGCTCAGAACGCAAATGATGTTGTCCATTGGTCGCAGCTAGGCGCCGACGCGACTCCGCTCGGAGCCAGCTTCAATGCCACCTCGGTCGGAGGATTGAGCGTCACCGCTACTTTGGCCGGGCCCGGCAGCCTGCTGTCGGTCGCATGCCCGGCGTCGTTGTGCAGTTGGAACGGCGCGGGTTTCAACGCGGGTGATAGCCTCGTCTGGACTTCTGACCTCGGCAACGGCGGGAACGGACCTCTGAAGCTCAGCATGGGCACCTCTGTTTCGGGCGCCGGCGCCTTTATCCAGGCGGACGGACCCGCTCAATTCACCGCGCAAATCCAGGCCTTCAATGGTCTGACTTCGCTTGGTTCTTTCCCTGTAACCAGCGATACCAACGGCGATGCAACCTATATCGGAGTGATAGACCAAACCGGCGCCAATATCAGCTCGGTAGTCTTCAGCGTCACCAGTTGCGAAGG
>JBGPNU010000296.1:0-4695 GCA_041487675.1 Binatus sp. (SeqCode) | reverse complement strand
TATCTCTGAAGACTGGTCGACTCGCGCCTGGTAATTGGCGCAAAAATCAGTTGGATAGGGACATCGCGGCGAAAGGCGGCGGCGCCGCGCAGAACGACTGGAAATGAACTCAATTCATCCGAGCAAGCGGCGCTACTTTCTTCTTTTGCCTCGACGAGATTTGCCCGCTCGCTTGACTCCGCTCGCGCCCTGCTGAGTTTTTCGCCGGGCGTCCTGCTCCTGTTTTTCGGTAAATCGGAAGAATCGCTCGATCTTCCGCAGCCGATCGAGGGTCTCTCGCATTGTGCGGGCGAGTGCATCAAGCTCGGCAAGATTACTATTCCCGGACTTGATTAGCGATCCAAGGTGAGAGCGATAAAAGTTTACGTCGCCACGTGACATCAGAGCGCGCGGTCCGTCGATTGTTTGGATAATTGTTTTGGTCGGGATTAGGGTGGGATCTTCCTGCTCCATCCCGGCTCCGTAGGGAAGGTTCGCTTGAGCCGCCGCATACTTCGCGATGGTTTCGTTCTGGTTAAAAATTTCCAGGAACTGAGCATTGATCTTCGCCAAGGACTTTCCCGCGCGCCGTGCAAGCGGCAAACAGGACCGATTCAAATTGTCAAAATCCGCGCGCGACTTTGCCCATATTGCGAGATATCCACCCATGGCCAATCCTCCGCCGTGTGGTCACGTACATCTTTCGGATTTACTAAGACATACTTTTCGCGCTGGCACAGCGCAACTCTCCAATTGGCAACTCCTCGATGATTTCATCGACTTCTGCCGGGAGGATCCCACTTGGTCGCCGAGCGGCCCGAACAGCCTCACGTCATGATCAAGGCGTTCCGCACAGCGTGCCGTTGATATCGCATTGCGGAGTGATCCCAAGATCGCGCTGGCGCTGATTCAACGCGGCGATCGCCTTGTTGGTTTGCTGGTTTGGCGCGCAACCGCATAGCTGGCTTGCGCAGCAACTGCACTGCGCCGCCTCCTCGGCTTTCACGATCTCCGAAAGGTCGCACTTTGGCAGCGCAGAGCAGGCGGGTCCCAACAGGTTGCGGTCGCTGCATTCGTCGGTGCATAAGGTCGCGTCGCACGTAAAGCCCGCTTGCACTCCTTTGGCCTGCGCGCAGGTACTATACTCGGTGCACACCTTTTCGCAGTCGACGCCGCTATCCGGAGGCAAGACGGTGGTTCCCGGTTTGTACAACGGGCAGCCAACCCCGCCCGGAGCATCCGGCACGCAAGTTCCCGGGCTCGGGACCGCAGCCGCTTGCGCGAGTCGCGCGGCGGATGGGGAAGACATCGCCGCCGGCGTTGCCGGCGGAGCGTATGCGGCGGACCAGACCAGATCACTTCCCAGCGTACAAGCCTGTTCGTTCTGGCCTACCTGATACGGACCGTTGAAAGTCGGACACGAGCATTGAACGACTCCGGGTTGATTGGTCGCGATACAAGGAGCGGTCATGCATCCTGCATATGGCGCGGTCGTGCAACTCGTCTGGCCTATTCCATTGGTGGGAATGCAATCGAAGCTGAAGGTCGAGAACATTTTCGCACCGGGAATCAAATTTCCCTGATTGACAGACTGACACACCGGAGCTGAGTTAAGCGCTGCGCACTTGCTGCCATCGCTTCCACATTGGGCAATTGTGCTTTCGTAGACTGAGTGGTTCAGGATCGCATTGATATCGACAAAGTAGACACCGTAGGGGATAGCAAAGCATTGGCAGTTGGCGTACTTGCCATCTGGCGTCAAGGTGCAGGAAAGGTTCTCTGCCCCGGAGCTGGGGCCTGAGTAATAGCAGAGTGCGTACGGGCCGCCGCGGCAGGGTACAAAGTTGCTCGACTCGAGCAGGATGTTGGCGTAGGCGGGGCCGAAGTCCGTCGTCCAGTTATCGGGATTGCTCCAGAACGCATGCGAATTGGGCACAAAGTGAACGAAGGGAGCAGCATTCGGGGATCCGCCTTTGTCTCCACCGCAACTCGCTGTTAACAGCGCGACTAAGACCAGAATGAGCAGCTTTAGATGAGCCGGGCGGACGGCCAATCGTCGCACCCACGCAAAATTGCCGGCGATGGCGATCAATTTCTCCCGACACGCGGGCCAATTGAGCATCAGACTCCCCCCTTACGCGATCACTTATATTCACAGTGGCGCGTTCGAGGATAGCCTCGTCATGCTCACGGACTTGACAATTTGTTAGCTTTTTTTTGGAGCCACCCGCCGGATTCGAACCGGCGACCTGCTGATTACGAATCAGCTGCTCTACCAACTGAGCTAGGGTGGCTCTCCGTCGCGCAGCGCCATCGACGGGATTAGCAGATTAGCGAAGCCCACGATGCCGAGAAAGACTTGCGCGGGTCATCGAAGCTCAAAAAACCTGCCCGCGCGCCGGTTCCGCGCTACGGAGCGAAGCGGTCGCGGGTCCAATCCGTCAGCACTTTCATCAGGCGCGGGCGTGGGTCGCCGAGCTGCGCTTTGGCGCCGCCGGCGCGCATGAAGTGATCGGCGCCCTCGATAAACGCGAGCGTCTTGTCGCTCGCGCCCGACGCTTCGAATTCGCCATGCACGTCGGAAATGAAAATGTCCTGGTCTCCGTTGGCGCCAACCACCATCGTCGGAACGGTTACCTTGGGCAAATTTGACGCCATCTTCGCGTACGACGAGAGTCCCGACCAGGTCGAGAGCCACGCGTCGGGCGTGACGATTCGACCGAGACCGAACGCCGAGTAGTTAGCGAGATCCGGCCGCGCCGAAATGATCGAGCCGACCGCGCGCTCCGACCGATCGATCGAAAGATCAAGGTAATTCGGATTGGCCTGAGTGCGATAGACGACCATGTACCGCGGCGCCATCGCGCGCCGCGCGATATGAATCCGGCGCTCCGCACTCGACGAGGCGAAGTCTTGCGCGCGCATCGCCGCGCGAGCGTGGCCGGCCTCCGCGATATGGCGGCGAGCGATCGCATCGATTCGAGCGCATCGCGCGCGTTGCGCGGCGCGGTATCGCTCGACGAAGTCAAGCCGGTACCGGCTCTCGGCGGGCGGAGTCCTAAAGCCGTTGCGCTCGTCGTACATGTCGAGCATCGGATCGCTCGCGAGCGGATCCGATTCGTCGGCCACCGCCGCGTCGAGGCACGACATCAGAACCATCCCCTGCCCCGGATGTGCTGCGAGCGCGACATAGCCATCAGCGGTGGGGAGATCGAACTTGTTGAGATCAGGCGGACCGCCGCCCGGCGGCGCCGCGACTCGACCGCCCTTGGGGGTTCGCGCTTGCGAGTCGTAGTATGCGAACAGCGAACCGCCGCCGGAATTTCCGAGCATCACGATTTTCTCGAACCCCTCCTCGTCGCGCAGGAACCTGATTCCCGCGGCGAGATCGAGGATGAGATTTTCGTGCAGCATCATGGCGTCGTTGTTGAGGTAGCGGGTGTTGAAACCGAAGGCTGCGAATCCCGCGTCGATCCAAAATGGAATCGAGTAATGAGTGCTGAAGTCGGCGCGGGGATGCGCCATGATCACGACGGTGCGCGGCTTTCCCCTCTCGGGAGTGTAAAGAATGCCGCGCGATTTTCCGAAGTCGGCGGCATATAGATGCATCGGCCGCTGGTGGGCGGACGAATCGATATCGCCGAAATCGATCGGATAACGCGCCTGGTAGTCGGTTGGTGCCTTGGGCATGGCCGGATCTCCCGCGCTCGCGCGCGAAAAAATCAGCCTCGACGCGCACGAGTCTTCAGTTGGTTCCGCCGATGTAACACATTCGGCGTTAAATTCAGAAATGATCGACCTCGCCTAAGCGATCATTCTGACGTTTGAATCGTCAAGTTCCAGCCATGACTGACGGATTGATGTTTGATGATTTTTACTTTACTTCCTACAAACAGTAAGAAAATTTGACACAATCTCGCGCGAAGAAGAATCTATCGGCAAGCGAATGTGCGATGGGAATCTTTTCGGCGTTCCGCGTGAGGCTCGCGATGTGTCGGGTTAATAATCTGATCGCAGCATTGACTGTGAGTCTGCTCGCGATGCTGGGAATATTGTCCTGCACCGCCGATTCCAGTGAATCCGGCAAGACCGCTACTACCGATTCGAGTACGCCGTCGAGCGCGGGCGCGCCGGATTCGGCGCCGTCGATGATCATCGGCGGAGCGGCGCCAACTCCGGTAGCCACGCCGCCCGCATGGGAACGATCGCGTCATCGTACACCGGGGATGAGCTTTCCGCCGGACACGACCAACTATGCGAGACCGGCAAGACCGGGCGAAAAGACGCCGTAGCTCGGTCACGCAGGTCGGGCGGTTTGAGGAGACCGCCCCAGAACGAAAATAGGAGATAGACGGGCGTGAGAGCCGAGCCCGGAGTAGAAAGCGGCAACCAGTAAACCAGGAATTGTGAAAAGGAGGAGCGAGGATCAAATCAGCGGTCCTCGCGGGGGAAAAAAATGTTCAGACGGAACCTATTCGTCGTCGTCGTGCTGCTCGGCCTGATTCTTTCGGCAGCATTCACGTCATGGACTCAGGATACTTCAGACGCGGGCAAGAGCTCGCCAGCGGCCGCCAGGAGCTGGCCGCCGGATTTGACCAACTATACGCGCCCGGCAACCTCGGCCGACGTGGTATCAGGAGGCAAAGGCCTTTCGGCGCCGGGGTTCTTTGTAGTTGAAGTACCCGATTCTGCTGGCGGCGAGCCCGACATCGCGAT
>JBGPNU010000295.1:0-4760 GCA_041487675.1 Binatus sp. (SeqCode) | reverse complement strand
GCACTTCCCGCGGCTGCCGGGGTTGTAATCACGCAGAAGCAACACGTGACCAACGGGCAGAATACGCGTGACACGGAGCAAACAATTTCGGTGCAGGGCAACAAGCAAAAGGTAGTGGCCGAGCGCCACACGATCATCACCGACCTCGACAAGGGGATGATTTACATTATCGATCCGCAGCAGAAGAGCTACTTCGAGATGGAATTCCCGCCCAAAGGACAGATGGAGCGCAAGATGATGGCGGCCAACGCGAAGGCGCAGATGAACTTCAAGAAGGCCGGCACATCGCGCGAGGTCGCAGGTTACAAGTGTAGTGACTACAACGGCGGCGGCCACATGATGGCAGGCGATTTCACGATCAAGGAATGCTTTTCGAAGGACGCTCCCGGCGCCGAAGAGTTTTCAGCCTTCGAGAAGAATATGGAGTCCAAGCTGAAGGGGGCCGGCGCAGCCGAGCCCAGCGGCGGCGAAATCCCTGAAGGAGTGCCGCTCTCGCTGGATTCGACGATGAAGATGGGCAACGTTTCGATTCCCGGGATGTCGGCCGAGCAGGCCGCGAAGATCAACCAGATGATGAAGAATCGTCCGCCCGTCGTGACCAGCACGGTCGTCCAGAAGATTGAAACTCAGAAGTTGGCGAGCGATACGTTCACAGTCCCGGCCGGTTTCGCCAAGAAGGAACTTCCCGCAGGGCCGGGCATGGGCGGAATGAAGATGCCACCGGGCGCAATGAAGATGCCACCAGGCGCAATGAAGATGTCACCGGGTGCAATGAAGATGGCGCCGGGTGCGGGCGCGGGCGCGTCTCCCGCCGCCGGCGCTTCTCCGGCGGCGCACTGAGCCGAAGTAATCCCGCGCGCGGATGCGCTTGCGCTCGCGCGCTAGCTGAAAAAAAGAGCGGGGTCCGTCAGGGCCCCGCTCGTCGTTTCAATCGAATGCGAAAATTACATCGTCGCCGACGCGGACGCTTCCTTCTTCGGAGCATTGAGCGCGGCGCATGAGTCCCACAGCCATTTCGCCGTCGAGAGTTCATCTTCAGCGAACAGCCGCAGAGCCTCCTTGGTCGATAGGTCTTCCTTCAGCAACTCGGCGAACTCGCAAATCGGTTTGATCGCGTCTTCCGGCTTGCCCACTCGCGAGGTAAATCGGAGCAGCTTTTCAGTGTCGGGAATCGACGGATTTCCGAGGTAAGCGCAGAACTTGCGCCCGTCCTCGGTGCTCATCGCGCGCTGCTCACCGCCCAGTTCCGACAGGCGCTGCCCGAAAACGCGCGAATGATAGGCCTCGCGCTCCGCGATGATTCTAATCCCGGTGCGGATGCAATCGGTCTTGCAGACTTCGGCCCACGCCGCGAACGCCTCGCCGCCGTTGGCCTCGCCGGCGCGAACTTTGTCGAGAAAACTGACTACTGCCGCGCGCTCGGATTTGTAGGTGCGGCCGAATGCCTTGAAGCCGCCGCTGCCATTGCCGTTGGCGGTAGTAGGAGCGCCGGCCTCCAGCCACGCCATCTCGCCCTCGAAGGTTGCCTGGGAAATGATTCCACTGCGATAAGCTCTCAGCAGTTGTTTGAATTCAAAGTCACGACTCATAGGCGTTCCTCCACCTTTTGTTAAATGCACTTTCATTGAACGAGCGTTCAGTTGTCCGGACTGGAGAGCATAAAGCGGCGTCCGCTTAGTTGTCAATTGCACGTTTTCGACGCGCGTGCGCACTGGAATCGAGTCGATTATTACCGGATGATTCGCGAAGCGTCGGCTCTCCTAACGCGTCGACGCGATATTTTGTCGAGGTGAGCGCGATGGGCGAGATCAAGCACAGCTTCGTGAAAGCAAACGGGATCAAGATGCACGTGGCGGAGACCGGCGCGGGCTTTCCAGTCGTGCTATGCCATGGCTTTCCCGAGATCTGGTACTCGTGGCGCCATCAGATGAAGGCGCTCGCGGAGGCGGGCTTTCGCGCGATCGCGCCCGATCAGCGCGGATACGGCGAGACCGAATGTCCCGCGCCAATCGAGGCTTACACCCAGCGCAAGCTGGTCGGCGATATCGTCGGTATGCTCGACGCACTCGGAATCGGCAGGTGCGTGATCGTGGGTCATGATTGGGGCGGTGCGGTCGCGTGGAATACCGCCTTGATGGCGCGCGACAGCGTCGAGCGCGTGATCGGCGTCAACACTCCCTTCATGCCGCGTTCGCCAATAAAGCCAACCGATGCGATGCGCGCGATGGCCGCCGGCGGCTTCCACTATGTTCTGTACTTTCAGACCCCGGGCGTGGCGGAAGCGGAACTAGAGCACGATGTAGCCAGATCGCTGCGCGGCTTCTACCAGGATCCGCCGCAACTCGATCCGGCCGAGGTTCGCAAAGCTCCTCCCGGCGTGTTCGGACCGGCAGGCGGCGGATTGCTGACAAGATTCCCGGATCGTCCGCACGGTAAATTTCTCACCGATGAAGACTTCGACGTCTTCGTGCGCGCATTCAAAAAGTCTGGATTCCGCGGCGGGCTCAACTGGTACCGATGCATCGATCGGAGCTGGGAGGAAAGCGCCGGACAGGAAGATCGCATCCAGCAACCGGCCCTGATGATCACCGCGGAACGCGACGTCGTGCTGAGACCGGAGATGGCAGCAGGGATGGAGACTTGGGTGCCGAACCTGCGCAAGACCGTGCTGGTCAAGGGTTCGGGACATTGGACGCAGCAGGAGAAACCGGCCGAGGTGAACGCAGCGATCCTGGAATTCCTAGCGGACCTGAAGAAGTGAACTAGTCCATCGCCGGCGGAGAGACACGTTCGCCATTCTTCACAATCAGGTACTGACGATCGGGCGCGTCGCATAGCGTGCCAGTTTGTACGATTCGTGCGCCGTCGGGTGCGTATTGGAGAATGTACGACTTGCGCACTCCGCTGGTGACGTTGGGTCCGGTCCGATGCGGCATCAGCGAGGAAAAGACGACGATACTTCCCGCGCCGACCGGAACCGCGAGCGCTTCGGGGCCGTCGTGCTCGCGGCATACGTAGCCAAGCTCGGACTGGCGATGCGCCAGCGTTCCGCGCAGATGGCCGCCCGGAATTACCCAAGGACAACCGTTGTCAACGGTCGCATCGCCCAGCGCCAGCCAGCAGGTCAGATAAGCCTGCGGTTCGACGTAGGTGTAGCCGTTGTCCTGATGCCACGGGAACGGTTTTGGATATTCCGGTTTTTTGTAAACCGCTTGATCCCAGTAAAGACGCGCATCGGGTCCGACCAGATCGTGACAGAGATCTTGAAAGACCTCGCGCGCGGAAAAATCGCGGATGACCTTCGAGCGTTTGACCAGGTGCACCGTAAAGGTGATTCCGTCGGCCTCCGCGATGAACATCCGGCGGTCGGGCCGCGAGCGCAGGAACTCCTCGGTCTTTGCCTCGAAGGGATCGATCGCGTCGCGGACCTGCTCGACAGTTGCGCGATCGATTGCGTTTTCGAGTACGAAAAAGCCGCGCTCGTTGAACGATCGCGCCTGCTCGTCGCTGATCAGACGAAACGGCCCACGCACCGGCGTCCAGCTGAATCCACGATTCAGCGGATGCAGCGCCGGGATCGTGTCGTTAGTCGATGGAAGCGTGCTCACGGCTCCGGAACGGATTCCTCCGCTAGAGTACGATTCGCAGCCAGTACGAGACCGACTGCTTCCCTCAGATTAGCCCGAGCCTCCCGCAACGTACGCCCTTGCGTGTTTGCCCCAGGTAGTTCCTCGACAAATCCGACATACCCACCCCGCACCTTCTTGAATACCGCAGTCAGTTTCATTTTTTTTGCGTCGCGCGATTCGTTTGGCATCATATCACGGCTCGATCACTTCGTATTTGCGCCCGTGGATTCGGCGATCAACTCCGCGAGATCCCGGACCCGCATGGTTTCCTCCAGCGAGCGCGATTTCACGGCGTCTTCCATCATCGTCATGCAGAACGGACATCCGACCGCTATGCACTTGGGCTTGGCTTCGTTCAATTGATCGAAGCGCTTCTGATTGATCCGGGTGCCCTCGTGCTCCTCCTTCCAGAAGCATCCGCCGCCGGCGCCGCAGCAGAACGTGCGGTTTTTCGATTGTTCGACGTCCGCGATCTCGGTACCCGGAATCGCGCTGAGCGCGCTGCGCGCGCTGTCCCATTTGCGATTGTGCCGCGCCATATAGCACGGGTCGTGATAGGTAATTCGCTCGCTTATCTCGCCGCGAGGCTTCAGGCGTCCGGCCTGCATTAGCTCGTCGATAAATTCGGCCTCGTGCAGGACGGTGTAGTTTCCGCCGAAGTCCGGGTACTCATTCTTCAGATTGTGAAAGCAATGTGGACATTGAGTGACTATTCGGCGCGGCTTGTACCGATTGAGGGTCTCGACGTTTCGCGCCGCTACGGTCGCATACAAGTATTCGTTGCCGAGCCGGCGGGCAGGGTCGCCCGTGCAGGTTTCCTCGCGTCCGAGGATCGCAAACTTGACGCCGGCCTGTTTCATCAGACCCGCGAATGACTTGCTGACGCGCTGATTGCGTTCGTCGTACGAGCCGGCGCATCCCACCCAGTACAGCACGTCGATATCCGACGGATCGTCAAGCTCCGCGATCTCGGCGATCTCCATGCCACTGGCCCAATCGGCGCGCTTTTCCTGTGCGAGGCCCCACGGATTTCCCTGGTTCTCGATTCCTTTGAATGCGCCGGTGAGCTCGGTCGGAAATCTTGACTCCATCAGAACGTCGTAGCGCCGCATATCGACGATTCGCTGGATG
>JBGPNU010000294.1:0-4768 GCA_041487675.1 Binatus sp. (SeqCode) | reverse complement strand
TCGCGCATGCCGGTACATCCGGGCGAGCGGAGTATCCTCCGACACGCCCATCGCGCCATGCACCTGGATTGCGCGATCGATAACGTCGTGCAGCACTTTCGCGCCGAAAAATTTAATCATTGAAATCTCGACTCGTGCTTCGTCGCCGGCGTCGATTTTTGCCGCCGCGTTAAGCGTCAGCAATCGCGAGGCCTGGATCTCGGCCGCGGAGTCCGCAATCCAATTCTGAATCGTCTGCTTGTCGGAGAGCGGGCCGCCAAACGCCTGCCGGTTAATCGCCCGATCGACCATCAGCTCGAATGCGCGCTGCGCCTGCCCGAGCCATCGCATGCAATGATAAATTCGGCCCGGTCCGAGCCGCTGCTGCGCGATTTTGAACGCCTGCCCGCGCGGCCCCAGCAGGTTGGTCAGCGGCACTCGCGCGTCGTTGTACTTGATCTCGCAATGCCCACCCGACGTCTCGCCCATCACCGGCACCGCGCGCACGATCTCATATCCCTTGGTGTCAGTCGGCACGATTATCATGCTGAAGCGTTCGTGCACGGGCGCGTCAGGCTCGGTCACGCACATCACAGTTGAAAACGCGGCGACGTTGGCGCCGCTGGTGAACCACTTGTGGCCGTTGATGACCCAATCGTCGCCGTCCTGCACCGCGCGGGTGCGGAGCCCGGTGGGATCGGCGCCCGAGACTTCCGGTTC
Source organism: Binatus sp. (SeqCode) (assembly GCA_041487675.1). Classification (GTDB taxonomy): domain Bacteria; phylum Desulfobacterota; class Binatia; order Binatales; family Binataceae; genus Binatus. Next base: position 4,069 of record JBGPNU010000294.1, on the reverse strand, counting down.
CGTCATCGAGAAGCTTGGGTAGATATCGCCATTGACCAGCGGCGCGAGCCAGCGTTTTTTCTGATCGGGATGGGCGTACAGATTGAGCATGGTGGCGTCTTGCGCGGAATGGGTGCCGAGGCCCGCGATCGCGTACTCGCTGCGGCCGACGATCTCGTTGACGAAGACGTAGGGCATGAATCCGAGTCCGCCGCCGCCTATATCCTTGGGCAGCCCGAGCGCCCACAGGCCGCGCTTTTTCGCCTCGGCCTGGATTGCCTTCATCGTGCGCGACGATTCTGCGCCGCCCTTTTCGAGGATTTTTTCGTTGGGGTAGATGAACTCGCTCAGAAAGCCGGAGACCCGGTTGCGGAGCTCCTGTACTTCGGGACTCGCTTCAATTTCGGCTACACTTTGCATGTTGGTTCTCCTCGTGGATCGGAACCGCGCATGTCACGGCACGATTCCGTCTTGGTTCGCTCGCGCGGATAACGCAATAATGGCTCCGATAGCGCGAAAGTCCAACCCTCGGGAGCCGGGAATCGAAAGGAGAAAGGCGCAATGAAATGCGTGATCTGCAAGCACGGTGAGACTCGGCCTGGCACGACCACCGTAACGCTTGAACGCGGCGGGGCGACGCTCGTGATCAAGAGCGTTCCCGCTCGGATTTGCGACAACTGCGGCGAGGCCTACGTTGACGAGCAGGTCACGCACCAACTCGTAGATGCCGCCGAACAGGCGCTTCGAACGGGCGTTCAGGTAGATGTCCGCGAGTTCGCAGCGGCAACGAGAGCCTAAAGGCAATCTCGTCGAAGGAGAAATAACATGATCGATCTTTACACCTGGACAACTCCCAACGGCCGCAAAGTTTCCGTGATGCTCGAAGAGTGCGGACTCGAATACTCGGCGCATCCGATAAATATTGGCAAGGGCGAGCAGTTCACGCCCGAATTCATCGCAATTTGTCCGAACAGCAAGATCCCGGCGATCGTGGACCGCGACTCCGGGCTATCGATGTTCGAATCCGGCGCGATACTCGTGCATCTCGCGGAGAAGACCGGCAAGTTGCTCCCGTCAAAAGATCCGGCCCGCGGCAAAGTGCTCGAATGGTTATTCTGGCAGATGGCGAATGTGGGTCCGATGTTCGGGCAGGTAAATCATTTCGTCAACACGGCGCCGGAAAAGATTCCCTATGCGATCGACCGCTACCTGACCGAGTCGGCGCGCCTGATCAAGGTGCTCGACGATCAACTCGGACGCACCGAATATGTCGCGGGCGACTACTCGATTGCGGATATCGCCAACTATCCGTGGGTGAGTGTGGGATTCAACGTGCTCAAGGCCGCAAAGGCCGATGTGATCGGCGAAGGCGCCAACGTTGCGCGATGGCTCGCGGCAATCGGCGCGCGTCCCGCGGTGAAGAAGGGAATGGAAATTCCAAAGGTCTGAACGGACGTGGCTCGGCGCGCTGACCCGTCGCGTCACCTCGCCCGTTATTTCACGGGAGAGGAGGCCGGCCGCTTGGCGGTCGGCAGGTGAGGGTTCTGTGCTGTAACCTTTCCCGGCCTTCGTTTGACAGTGTGCGCCGCGATGCGCTCGAATCGCGGCGATAACGTCCATGCGATATAGCGCGCTCAGCGACGTCCGGGTCGTCGATCTCACTCACTTCATCGCGGGTCCTTATGCGACCAAGTTGCTCGCCGACATGGGCGCCGACGTGGTCAAAGTCGAGCCAGTGTGGGGTGAAGGCGGACGGAGCCTCGGTCCGCATCGTGGATCGAGCGATCGCGGCGGGCTGTTCGCCTTCCTGAATCTGAACAAACGCGGCGTCACGCTGAACTTGAAGCATGCACGCGGCCGCGAACTGATGGGCGCTTTGCTCGAGGACGCCGATCTTTTGATCGAAAACTTTGCGCCCGGCACTCTCGCCGCGCTCGATTTGGCGCCCGACGCGCTCATCCGGAAGTTTCCGAAATTATCGGTGGTTTCGATCTCGAATTTCGGGCAGGACGGGCCTGAGCGCGATGGCCGCCTGAACGACCTGGTCCTGTTCGCACGCGGCGGATGGACATTTCCGGTCGGCGAGCCCGATCGCGAACCGCTGACGCCGCCGGGCTCGCTCGCGCAATACGTAAGCGCACTGTATGGAGCAATCGGCGCGATGCAGGCGCTGGCGGCGCGCGATCTCGGGCTTGGAAGGGGGCAGCATATCGACGTCTCTATTCTCGAGGCGACCGTTGCCACGATGATTTACGAGACCGTCACTTTTCAGTACACGGGTCTGCTCCGCAGCCGCGCGGGCAAACGCTTCGCAGTCGGCCCATTTCTGATCGTGACCCTCAAGTGCATGGACGGATACGCCGGACTGCATTGTGTGACCGACAAGCAATTTGAGGGACTCTGCGATCTGATGGAGCGGCGCGAACTTGCTTCCGATCCGCGTTTTCACACTGCGCTCAATAGAATGATCAACAACGACGCGTTGCTCGAGATCGTGGAACCGTTTTTCTTAGGCCACGAGCGCAAGTGGCTCTACCGCGAAGGCCAGCGCCGCGCGATTCCGCTGGTGCCGATACCGAGCGTTGCCGAAGTGCTCGATTGGGAGCAGACCAGGGCGCGCGATTACTTCGAGACGGTTGACGATCCCGTGCTCGGGACGATTCGGGTGCCGGGTACTCCGCTTCGGCTGACGTCGCATCGCGCAGAGCCATCGCGCCCCGCGCCGCGACTCGGCGAGCACAATCGCGAAATATTCGGCGGCCGCCTTGAGCAGAGCGACGCTGCGATCAAAGCGCTCCAGGATGCGGGCGCCATATGAAGACGATTTTCGACGCAAAGATGAAGGTGCTCGACCTCTCGATGGGATGGGCGGGGCCGCTGGCCGGGCAAATGTTCGCCGAGATGGGGGCGGAGGTAATCAAGGTCGAAGACACCCATCACTTTGACTGGTGGCGCGGTTCGCTTTCGATGGCGCCGCCCGAGATGCAGCCGATCGAGCGCTCGGCAGTCTTCAACACCGCCAATCGCGGCAAACGCGGCGTAACGCTCGACCTTGCGAGTCCGCGGGGAATCGAAATTCTTCGCCGCCTGATCAAAGTTTCCGACCTGCTCATCGAGAACTTCAGTCCCGGCGTGATGGGTCGGCTCGGAGTCGGCTACGGCGCGGTGAGCGCGATAAATCCGCGGATGATCATGATCTCGATGCCGTCGTTCGGAAGCGATGGACCCGAAGCGAACGCGCGCGGCTATGGCAACACCGTGGAGGCGATGGCCGGCGTCACCGGACTCACCGGTTACCACGACGGCAGCGGCCAGCATTACACGCTGAGCAACGCGCTCGGCGATCCGGTCGCCGGACTGCATGGCGTATTCGCGCTGATGGTGGCGCTCAGGGAACGCGAGCGTAGCGGACGCGGCCAGTGGATCGAGCTCGCGCAGGTCGAGACGCTGATACCGTTCGTCACCGAGGGAATTTTAGAGCATCAGTTCACCGGCAAGGCGCGGGCGCCCCGCGGCAACCGCCATCCCGAGCACGCGCCGCACGGAATCTATCGATGCGGTGGCGACGACAATTGGATTGCGATCGCGTGCGAAAGCGACGACCAGTGGCGCAGCTTGGCGAAGGCGCTTGCGCTCGATCACCTCGTCGATGACAAACGCTTCGCCGACGCGCGCGCCCGCAAGGCCAACGAAGATGCCCTCGATGCCGAATTGTCGCGCGCCTTGGCGCAAACGAATCTCGACGAATCGGTCGAGCGTCTCCGAGCGTGCGGAGTGCTTGCGGCTCCAGTGAACTCGGCGCCGGCGGTGATGGGCGACCCGCAACTGCAAAGCCGTGAGTACTTCGTTCCGACCGAGCGCGCTGTGGTCGGGACGCATCTCTACCCCGGGCCGGTTGCGCGTATTCCCGAGACTCCGCTCCGCGCGGATGTTCCCGCGCCGCTGCTCGGCGAGCACAACCATCAGGTATTTCGCGAGATGCTCGCGATGACCGAGGATGAGATCGCGGAACTCGAGCGCGGCGGCGTGATCGGATCGAGCCCGCGCCAGTAAAAGGTCCCAATCTTGCGGCATCTATTGTATATACGTG
>JBGPNU010000293.1:0-4788 GCA_041487675.1 Binatus sp. (SeqCode) | reverse complement strand
ACCGCGGTGCTCGCGTTCTTCTCGCCCGTCGCCGCGAAGTAGTTGTTGAGCCGCGCCGGCTTCACCGCGGTGTGAGATTCCTTAGGGCTTTTTTATGACATATACCGACGCGGGGGTGCCGAGGATCGACACGCGGATGATCTTGCTGGGTGCGATCTTGTGGCTACGCTCGAGATCGCGCATCAGCCGCCATTCCGCCGTCAGCAGCACCATCGTGCCGCCGCTTTTGAGCACGCGAGCGAACTCGCGGAACCACTCGGGATAGAGTTTTCGATTCTCGCCGTGCGACCCGTACCTGATTCCCCACGGCAGGTTGGTGACGATTTTGCTGACGCTCGCGTCCCCGATCGGAAGCGCACCGGCGTCCCAATTCTCGAGCCGTATCGGCTTGTAGCGCGCGCCCACGTTGATTCGCGCGGCCGCGAGTGCGCCCTGATCGCGATCGCTGCCGAGCAGCATCGCATACTTACCCAGATGCGCGCGCTCGATCAGAATGGTTCCCGCGCCGCAAAACGGATCGAGTACTACGTCGTCGTCGCGCGGTTCGGAGAGCCATGCCAACGCCGCCGCACTCGACGCCCTCAGCGATGCCGGCCGATGCGCAGCCTTGTACTCGCGATGCCGCATCCGGTCGTCGCTGAGGCGCACGGTCAGAAAAAACTCCGAGTCGATCATGGTGGCCCAGAACTCGACCTCGGCATCCTCCTCTTCGAGGCGCCAGGTGTGGTCGATTCTCTCCACGATCCCGCGCTCGACCGCGCGCTGAAAATCAACCCGGCGAAATTCGTGCTCGCCGGCCATCCTTGCGATCACGCGAAACTTAAGACGCCTGCCCGCGCGCGCGCCCGGCGAGACTTTGACCCGCGCCTGGAGCGCATCCTCGACCAGCGGCGCTTCGCGCGCCGAGCCGCGGATTTTTTCCAGCGACTGGATCTCTGGCGCGAGGCCCGCCCGGTAGCCCGCCAGCCCGAATAGATCTTCAACCGTGCGGAGCGTGGTCAGTTTTTGCGCGGTGGGCGCGAAGAAGATTGTCATGCCGGCGCGATCGGGCACGCCGCGCCGCGTGATCTCGCGGGCGCCGCCGATGCGTCGGGCAATCTCGTCGGCTGCGACTGCCTCAAAACCGGGCTGGGTATGTGCGATGTAGAGATTCGGACCGAGCCGAATCGGATGCGGTTGGATGCGTTCGCGAGCCCCGGCGCGATCGCGCGACGGATTTCCTTGCAGCCCCGGTGAAGTCCGGGGTCGCTTTACGTGAGGCGCGCGAATCAACGGTTTGCCTGTGCCCGCGATCCGACCAAGTGGACGGCGGGCCACCAGCTACTTCGAGCGTGAGAGGTACTCGTGCGTCTCGGTATTGATCGTTATCATGTCGCCCTCGGCTACGAAGTGCGGCACGTTGATCACCATTCCGGTCTCGAGCGTCGCCGGTTTGAGCGTGTTGTTCACCGCTGCCGTTTTCATTCCGGGATCGGTCTGCACGACCTTCAGCGCAATAGTCTTCGGCAGCGAGACGTTGAGCGGTGTGGTCTCGTAGAACTCGACTTCGACTTCCAGGTTCGGAGTCAGGAATCCGACCACGTCTTCGATCAGTTCCTTGGGAATCGTGATCTGCTCGTAGTTCTCGGTATTCATGAAATGGAAATCGTCGCCGTCCTGGTAAAGGAACTGCATCCGGTGCTGGTTCAGGATCACGCGCTCGACCCGATCTTCCGAGCGGAACCGGTTCTCGGTCTGCGAGCCGGTCTTGATGTTGCGCAGCTTGGTTTGCACCATCCCGCGCCAGTTGCCGGGCGTGATGTGCGTAATGGTCATGATGCGGTACAGCTCGTTGTTGTATTCGACGATCATACCCGGGCGCAGTTGCGTCGCTTGAATCAGCATTATCTGGACACTCTCGATGCGAAGGTTAAGAACGGAATACTACGCAAGCCCGCTCGACGCGGCAAGTTCGCGCGGCGCCGTGCATCAATGGAACAGTCTATTGTACCACGGTTTGTTCGCGGCCGGTGGTGCTGTGCCATACGGAGGTGCGCCGTAAGGTGGCGGACCGTAGCCCGGCGGGTATCCATATGGATATGGATTGGGCGCGTAAGGATTGACGCCCGGCGCATACGGATTGGCGTAGGCGTATGGATTCGGCCGGTAATATGGCGACGGCGGATAAGCGGAGTAGGGGCCGTACATCGGAGGATTGCCGTACTGCGTCATCCCGGCGCCTCCGCCGACAGTGTCGATCGACGCTTCCACGAAATCATTGCCGTTACCGTAGGCGCGAATTCGCGCGTCGCTGCCGGCCGGCATTGGAAACGTCACGTCGAATGCGCTGTAGCCGCCGGTGCTGATCGGAATCGATTTGGCGAGCCGGCCGCCCACGTACACGCCCGCGCGGCGGACACCGGGGCCCGCGATTTGCCCGACCACTTCGACCATCCCCGGCGCCGACAGCAGTTCCTCGGCGTCGATCACGTTGATCTGCACGTTGGTCAGCGGCGTGAGCGTCGCGCCTTCATTCATATGACGACGCGACGGCGAGAGTTCATCCGCGCGGCGCGGAATCTCGGCCGTGTTGTTGCGCACCGCGGGCCCCGCCGATGCGAGCCGATTCTCTGACCCGGCGCCACTGGCGATGCCCGATGAAGAGCCCGCGCCCGGCTCGACTTCGATCAACTCTTCGTCCCCCTTCATGGCGCCGACTCCCGCCGGGTCCGGCGCTACCATAGCGCTCGCTTCGCGTCCGTACGCGTCGGTGACACGAATCGATTGCGACGGAGACGGCTGCTGGATCGAGAAATCGAAATTGATCCGTTGTTCGCCGGGCGTCGATGCGACCTCGATGTCCTTGCTCTTCTGGTCGCCATCGAAGATTCCGGCCGACTTCAAATCGGTGCCTTCCAGGTATCCCTTGACGCGAACCGCTCCGGCCTTGAAGACTCGCGACCCGATCGCTATTTTGGGCGCCACCGGCATCTTTTCACCCGCCGGCGGAGCGGCCGATACGATTGGCGACGAAGCGCGCATCGAGGACCGCCCGCTTGGTTCGATCGAGCCCTTGGCCGCCGGCATCGCCTTTTCGAGCGCCGCGATCTTTTCCCTTATGCTTTCCCACTGCTCCGGATAGCGACCCCCGGCGATCTTCGCAGCCGCCTCGATTCTGTCGCGATCGCCCAGTATCGCGGCCATCGCGCTACTCGCTGCCGCGTTGTCGCGCGCGCCAAGCGCGGTCGAGAGCGCCTGCGCATCGCCGGCCAGACTTGCAGCCGGTGCGAGTATCGGCCCCGGCTTGCCGGATGCCGCGTTTATCGAACTCAGCATCGCGAACGCGTGATCGCTGAGCTGCAACGCATCCGCGCTCGCATCGTCGGCGTAACAACGCGGCGTCGGGGCCAGCACAAACGCGAGGATCGCCCCGATTGTCAAGGCGAAGAAGCGGCGGTGGCGCGCGCAACCGCGCCATGGATGCGCGATCAAACCGATCACGCGGCTCTGTTTACTCCTCTTACGGCGATTGCTTGTAACGTTCCGCAGTTTGCTTAATCTGACGGGAGAGCTTCAGAAACAAATGGCCCTCATCGTAGATGAAGAGCGCGAGCGCGCCGCCGACACCGACAATCAGACCGAGGATAAATGCGCCCATGGTTTCGCTCCTCCGGGATTGCACGATTATATTCAAATTGTACGGTGTAAATGAAACGGTGAATATAAAGGTTATCGACTTAACGACCGCCGCCAGCGTTTTTGGGAACTAGCTGGAAACAGCAGAATGAACTTATGGGAAAGGGTGGTCTTCTTGCGATCGCGATAGTCGCGGCGCTGTCGGTACCCCAGTGGGCTGGGCTTGCCGGAGTGACCGCCGACGGCGCCGAGGCGGCGAGCCGAGCAGGTTCGCACGCTGATAAGTCGCATTCGGGAAGCCTGTTGAAGGATTTATTCGCTGCACCGGTGGTCCGGGACCTGATTGTCAGAAAAGTTGTCGGTGGATTAGGGGCCGTCTATGATTTTCACTCCGTCGCTGATTTGCCCCAACTGATAGTATTCGTGAATCAAGGAGCAGATAGCAGGGGCGTCAGCTACCTTAATGTCGCGAAGGCCGAGCTTCCCAGTACGTACAAGGGTTCTCCGGTGAACTTCCGCGATACGCCATTTGCAGATGGCAGCACGGCGGGCGGTGCTGATTCGGTCGCTCAGAACGGAAAGATTCCGGATCGCGACATCGCGCGAGCGCAGCAGGCGCTACTGGACCTTTCCGCGATGCCAGGAGTCCGAGACCTAATCGGGAAGAGGACGATCTCCATAATAGCAGTCGACTACACGATCCCTCCGCCCGAGCTCTGCGTAGTTGCCAACCTGGATTACGGGTCGTCTTTGGAAGACGTGGAGCGCCAGATTCCCGCCTCGTTCGAAGGATTTCCCGTATTGCTCAACCACTCGCAGACGTTCGAGCACGCCAACTCGGCGATCGGAATTTTCGGAAGGGATCCGAAGCGGCCGGGGCGCGCCCGGCAAAGCACTCCGCAATAAAGACGATCCTCTGCAAACCTGGGTGAGTTCTCGAGATTCCTTGTTCGCGTGGATATCGCCACCGGTACGCAAGGCGGCGGCTTTCTAGTATCGTGATCCTGTTGTGGCACATCTCGAAATGACACCTGAGCGGGCTCCCGCTGAATCCGGCCCCGATACCGCGGCATTCGACGCTGATTACGATGCGGTCTGGCACGCCGCGGGAGTGCGCGTGCTCGACGGCCGAGTCGTCGTGCGCGTGGTCGGCGACGATCGCGTGTCGTTCTT
>JBGPNU010000292.1:0-4789 GCA_041487675.1 Binatus sp. (SeqCode) | reverse complement strand
CATCCGGCGACGATCGCGAGCGGTGGAAGCGCGGGCAGAATGTAGGTGCCGAGCTTGGAGCGGGGGATCGAGAAGAAAACGAAGATCACCACGAACCAGATGGCGAGAAAGCTCGCTGCGGAGCGGCGCCGGTCAGACGCGGAGACTCGCTCGGATGGCGCTCTTCCGCTCTCGGAGCCGCCGTCGCCGACACGCATCGCCGACCATCCAAGCGGCACGAAGAAAATCCACGGCCAGGTTCCGCCCACAACGATTGGAATGAAAAACCACGGGCCCCATCTGTGCTCGTTCGACCTGACGTAGCGCTCGAGATGCTCGTGGATGAAGAAGAAACTCAGGAAACCGGGATTTCGCACCTCCATCAAGACGAACCACGGCACGACGATCGCGCAGTAAATGACCGCGCACGACGCGAGCGGCATTCGGCGGATCTCGGCGAGCCGCCGCTCCGATGCGAGCCATATGAAAACGATCGCGATGCCAAGAAGCAGCGCGACGGGTCCCTTGGCAAGGGTGCCCAGGGCAAGCATCGCAGCCGAAGTGATCAGCCACCTACGAGCCGGCGGCAGCGCGAACGAATCGCGGCGCGAGGCGGCGTAAAACGCGGCAAGCGCAGCGGTCAGAAAAAACGCGAGTGTGGGATCGAGCGTCGCGAATCGCGCGAGGGCGAAGAACAGCGGACTCAGCGCGAGCACGAGAGCGGCGAGGAGTCCCGCCGGAGGATCGAGCATCGCCTCGGCCAACGCGGCGGTGATCAGCACCTGGCCGATACTAAAGAGAGCAGCCGGCAAGCGCACCGCGAATTCATTGACACCGAAGATTTGAATCGCGGTGGCCTCGGCCCAATAAACCAGCGGGGGCTTTTCGAAGTAGAGTTCGAAGTCGTCGCGAGGCGTGACATAGTCGCCCGATACGACCATCTCACGAGCAATTTCAGCGTAGCGTCCTTCGTCGGGCTCCCAGAGCGCCGGATGGCCGAGGCCGCACAGGTAGAGGATCGCGGCGAGCAGGGCGCAGACGGCGAGGCGGAAAGATCGGTGAGGCGCAAGCATCGTCGAATGCAGTCTCGCGAGGTGATCGGGCGCGGTCAACCGCTATCTTTAATTCTCCGAGCGCGTCTGCAAGAATCGGAAAAAGCGACAGCCGCGTGCGCATGGAGCGGATGCCGCGTCGCGCACTTTCCTTGAGCTTGCCTGGCAAAATATCACCGATTCGCAGCCACGCGCTCGTACCGCGAGCGCCGACCGGGCTGGTCTCGATCGTCGTTCCGGTATTCAACGAATCGGCGAACCTCGTCACGTTGTGGGCGCGTCTCAAACCCGTTCTCGACGCGCTGGACCGTCCGTGGGAGACGGTTTTTATTGACGACGGGTCGCGCGACGAATCGCTCCGAATCCTGCGCGAGATAGCGGCGGGCGAAGAGGGCCGGGTGCGGGTGGTCGAACTCGCGCGCAACTTCGGACAGCATTCGGCGATACTCGCGGGCTTCCGGCAATCGCGGGGTGATGTGGTCGTCACGCTCGATGCGGACCTGCAGAATCCGCCCGAGGAAATTCCGCGGCTGCTGGCCGCGATCGACGATGGCAACGATGTGGTCGGCGGATGGCGCGAGGAGCGCCACGACCATGCGTATCGGCGCTACGCGTCGCGTCTGCACAACCGGCTGACCTCGATGATTGTCGGCGTGCCGATGCATGATTACGGATGCATGTTGCGCGCGTACCGGCGGCACATCGTCGATACGGTGGTCGATTGCGATGAGAAGGCGGCATTCGTTCCCGCACTGGCCAACACGTTCGCCAAGCGGGTTGCCGAAATTCCGGTCGGCCACGACCAACGCGCGAGCGGCGAGTCGAAGTACGATCTGTTTGGACTCGCAAAACTGAGCCTCAACCTGATCACGGGATTTTCGCTGATTCCAATTCAGGCGCTAAGTCTGACCGGGATTGGGATATTCATCCTCGACGCGCTGCTGGCCGCGGTCGTGCTGGCGCATCGACTGATCTACGGCCCGCAGGAAGAAGGCGCGCTCTGGACGCTGTTCGCAATCCTGTTCTTTTTTGTCGGAATGATATTTCTCGCGCTCGGTCTTATCGGCGAATACGTTGGGCGCATCTATATAGAGGTGCGGCGCCGGCCGACCTACATCGTGCGTGCGGTGCACGGATCGAGCGGCGAGCAAGCCGATTCGGAAGTACGACCGCCGACCGGCGAATAACAGTGGAATCCACCATTTCGGGCGCCGCCTCGGCCGCGGCCGTGAAATCCGCTCCCTGCGTGCTGTTCGCGTATCATGATATGGGATACGCGTGCATGGAGGCGCTGATTAAAATGGGCGCACCGATTGCGGCGCTGCTGACGCATCGCGACGACCCACATGAGGAAATCTGGTGGCGATCGTGCGCGGACCTGGCCGCGCGTCACGGAATCGCGGTCCATACTCCCGATGGCGACGATGCGGAGTTGGCCGCGATAGTCGGCAATGCAAAGCCCGCGATAATTTATTCCTTCTACTACCGGAACCTGATTCCAGACAGCGTGCTCGGACTGGCGCGCCTGGGCGCTTTCAACCTGCATGGATCATTGCTGCCGGCGTATCGAGGCCGCGCCCCGGTTAACTGGATGCTGGTGAATGGGGAACACGAAGCGGGCGTCACGTTGCATCAGATGGTCGCGCGCGCGGACGCGGGAGACATCGTGGGGCAGCGCTCGGTAGCGATCGACGACAGCGACAACGCGCTCACGCTCTATCGCAAGCTGGTGCCCTTGGGCGTCGAGCTTATAAACGAAATGCATCCGCGAATCGTCGCCGGCAATTCGCCGCGGCGTAAGATGGACATCGAGAAAGGAAGTTACTTCGGGCGCAGAAAGCCGGAGGACGGGCGGATCGACTGGCGATGGCCGGCGCGCAGGATATTCAACCTGGTGCGGGCCGTCACCCATCCGTATCCGGGCGCGTTCTGTTTCGCGGGCGGACGAAAGCTGCTGGTATGGGAAGCGAGGATCGGCACGGAAGCCGGAAGCCGCGGAGCGCCCGGCGAGATATTTGCAGAAGCCGCGGACGGCGCGCTTGAAGTCGCGGCGGGCGAGGGCAGTGTGATTGTAAGACGCGCGCAGTTCGAGACCGGCGCGGAGGGCGTCGCGGGCGAGGTGCTAAGCGGCGCCGGGCGCGGCAAAGGAACGATATTGTTTGAATAGTTCGGAGGTCACATGCGGGTTCTGATAACCGGCGGCGCGGGATTTCTCGGGTCGCATCTTTCTGACGCGTTCATCGCGCGCGGCGACGAAGTTTTCGTGCTCGACACGGGCTCGATCGCCAAGGTGCGGCATCTGCTGAGCGACCCGCGATTCCACTACGTGCATGACTCGGTGTTCAACGTCGAACTGATCGACAGTCTCGTGTCGAAGGTGGATCTCATCTACCATCTCGCGGCCGTCGTCGGGGTGGAGCATTACGTCGCCGATCCATACGAAACGCTCAACGTAAACGTAAACGGGACGCAAAATGTTCTGAAGGCGGCCTACAAGCACAACAAGCGGGTCGTGTTCAGTTCGACGTCGGAGGTGTACGGACGCAATCCGAAGGTGCCATGGCGCGAGGACGACGATCGCGTGCTCGGCGCGACCAGCATCGACCGGTGGTGCTACTCGACGTCGAAGGCGGTCGGCGAGCATTTTTGTTTCGCGTACCACAAGCTCGGCCTGCCGGTGACGATCGTGCGCTACTTCAATGTGTACGGTCCGCGGCTGGACAAGGTGGACGTCGGACGCCTGTTCACGATCTTCATGGGGCAGTTGCTGCGCGGCGTTGACCTGACAGTGGTTGGCGACGGGTTGCAGACGCGATGCTTTACGTATGTGACAGACGCGATCGACGCGACGGTGCAGGCGGGCGTGAATCCCAAGGCTGACGGACATGCGATTAACATCGGCGTGGAAGTCGAGACGACAGTGCTCGAATTCGCAAAGCTGATGATCGAGCTGTACGGGCCGACGAAATCGAAAATTAAGTTCGTGACCCAGGAAGAAGTGTACGGCAATAGCTACGAGGACATCCCGCGGCGGGTGCCTGACAATACCAAGATGCGCACGCTGCTTGGACTCACGCCGAAGGTGAATCTCCGCGACGGCGTGAAAATTTCGATGGACTGGTTTCGCAAGGAGATGAGTTCGTAAGCGGCTCGCGCCAGCGCTGGAAAATCAGCAGCTTGCGCGCGGACTCGGACTTGCGGACTGCGCCTAACCCGCCGTGGAAGTCGCGCTAAAGATCGACGTCGATACCCATCAGGGTCTCGAGCGTGGGGTGCCGCGGCTTGCGGCGATGCTCGAGCGCGAAGGTATCGCGGCAAGTTTCTATATCGCGATGGGTCCGGACAACTCCGGGCGCGCTGTTTTACGCGTGTTTCGAAATCGCGGATTCCTCGCCAAAATGTTCCGGACCAGGGCAGTCTCGATGTACGGCGCGCGGACGATTCTGTCGGGAACGATTCTCCCGTCGAGGCCGATCGCGCTGTCGTTTCCCGGGATACTCCGCGAACTCAGGACGCGCGGCTTTGAGACCGGCGTGCATGGCTACGACCATGTGCGATGGCAGGATCACCTCGACGAAATCGGCGAGCGCGGAGTACGCGACGAACTCGAAGACGCGTTCGAGGCGTACCGTGCGATCTTCGGTGAGGCGCCGCGGAGTTTCGCGGCGCCCGGATGGCGCACCAACGACGCGGCCCTGGTTGCGCTGGACGGGATGGCGCTCGACTATCGCAGCGATACGCGCGGGAGCTCGCCGTAT
>JBGPNU010000291.1:0-4816 GCA_041487675.1 Binatus sp. (SeqCode) | reverse complement strand
TTCGCGCATCCTTGGGCAGGGGCCAGCCCCTGCACCCTAGCCATGAGAAGATGCGGGCGTCGCCCTGTTAGAACTTTTTGTGTGTCATCCTGAGCGAAGCGAAGAGCCTGCCCTGAGCGAAGCCGAAGGGACCCCGGATCCTAGCCTCTCTCTGACAGGGAGAGGCCGACGCGAGACCTTGAGTGTCGGGTGAGGGTCCAAATTCCAAGTTGCCGACGGCGCCTCGCTCCCGCAAATGACGCACTACTTCGTCACACTCCGATGATCAAACAGCCGAATCACATACCCATTCGGATCTCTCAGCTCAGGGCCGTAGCCCCACATCGTCTGTTTCGGCGGATGCACGAATTTCACCCGCTTGCTCTTGAGTGATCGGTAGCGCGCATCCACATCTTCGACTTCGAAATGGATAATGAATCCCGACGTGGCGCCCTTCGCGGGCTTGCCCTGGAGGATTAGGAGCGCCATCCCCCAGTCGTCCTCGAGTGCGACGAAGCCGTTTTCCGGCACTTCGAACTCGACCTTCAGGCCGAGGTTCTTGACGTACCAGTCGCGCGATTTCTTAGCGTCGCGCACGTTGATCAGCAAATGGTTCAGCTTGGCGAATTTTTTCTTCGCGTGTTTCATGAGCGAATCCTAATCAACTGTTGACTTGCCGCTCAAGCCGCGTAGTGTCGGAGCCAGATTCGCTTGGGAAAGCCGGTGCGAGACCGGCGCTGCCCCGCAACTGTAAGGCGAAAATTAATTTCGCTCGAGCCAGGCTACCTCGCGAATCGACGGAGCCGCAAATACCTTCGCGGGAGAGGGAGGCTTCAGGAGTCTCACGACGTTGTTGATTCAGCCGCCGGATGTGGGCGGCGCCCCGTCGCTCCTGGCCACTTCAATCCCCGAAGTCTCGGCCGGGCGACATTGCGGGCGACATTGGACGAAGGGCAAGACAAATCGCAATTTTCTAACGATTCGACCGAGACGGGCGAGCGGTCAACTCGTGCTCGATCGCAGGCCGCATGGTTTGCCGTCTCGATCGCGGCGCATGCCATCGCGATGGCGGCGATCGTTTACTTCGCCCCGCCGCTCTCGAAGCCGCCTAGCGATTGGGTCCTCGCGTATCTGGTCGAAGTGGGCGATGGTTCTGCGGGCCGCTCGATCCGCGCCGGTGCTGGCGCGACTCTCCCGATGCCGATTCGGTCGGAGACTGGACCGCTGTTGATCCCGGCTCGTCGGAGTTCGCACAAACTACTGCACGGATCGACGCGGGTTAGTCGGACCCATCACGAGTACGAAATAAAAGCTCCAGATGCCGAAGTTGCGAGTCTCGCGTCGGGATCACCCGCCATCTCCGCGCCGGCGGCAGATTCGCACGGGCTCCAATCTAATTCCGGATCAGGATCGTCAAATGCCGAGTCGTCAACAGGCGCGGGCGGCGATTCAGGGACGGAGTCAAGATCAGGATCGATGGATGGCGCCGGCGATGGCGACGGCAGTTCGATCGCACAGGCCGATTACGGAAGAAATCCTCCACCCGTATATCCGGCGCTTGCCCGGCGGCGCGAACAGCAGGGCACCGTGACGATCCGCGTGCTGGTGGGCAACGATGGTTCCGTGCGGCGCGCCGAGATTGCCGAGTCGTCGGGCTTCGACGTACTCGATGATGCCGCTCTTGAGACAGTCCGCCGCCGATGGCGCTTCATTCCGGCGCGGCGCGGCGGTACCCCGGTTGAGAGCTGGGTGCTGGTTCCGATTCGCTTCGCCTTGACCGAGGCGAACGCGGCCCGCTGACAACTGACAACCCGTCACTCGGAGTCCGCCGAGTCGCGCTGCACCAGCGCTGGCTATCGTGCTAATCTCAAGGCGCCGTGATATAAGGCGAATCGAAGAGGAGGTGTGGGCAGCATGGTTGCGAAACCAACTACTACTCTGGTGGTGGCGGGGTTGATCGTCGCGGCGCTGCTCGCGCCCAACGGCGCGCACGCGATCGAAGTCAAGAAAAGTCTTTACAGCAACGGCGGTCCCGCCGGTCCGAGCGCGCCGGGTCCCGCGAAAGAGAATCCGATTCCCGCGGCGCAGCGCCAACAGCTCAGCGATACCATCGCGAGCGAGTCCGACAGCTACCTCAGCGAAGAGAGCGAAAAGAAGTCGTCGGGCAAGACCTACGTCGATCTCGAACACGCGAAGTTCACGTATATGCCGACAATGAAGGGAGGAAAGTGGACCGTGCTCGCGAAGCTGCAGGCGGCCGAGTACACGCCCTCCAAGAGCGGCGAAGGCAAGGGCAAGCCGACCGGCAAGCAAAGGGTGCTGGTATTCAATTACCGTCTCGACGGTAGCAAGTGGACCGAAGTTGAACCGCCCAAGTGGCAAGACGTCGATACGGGTACGGCGGCAGCCAAGAAGTAGCAAGTCGGCGCATCTGGCTATCGCGGCGAATAGGTAGTTGTCCGCGGTAACGCGAGCCGCGCCCTAGTCTCCATCGCCCTGAAACAGAAGATCGAATTTTGTGAAGCGTGAAAACGTGAAAAATAAGATTCAAGACGACCTGAAAGCCGCGATGAAGAGCGGCGACAAACTCCGGATGATGGCGCTTCGCAGCGTACTGTCCGAGATGTCGCGTCTCGAAAAAGAGGTCCGGCGCGATCCTAATGACGCCGAGATTATCCAGATAATCAAGCGCGAACGCGCCAAACGCGAAGAAACACTCGAATTCGCGCGCAAAGCGTCGCGCCAGGATCTGATCGAGCAGAACGAGACCGAGGCCGGGATCCTCGAGTCATATCTGCCCGCGACGACCTCGCCCGACGAAGTGCGCGCCGAAATTCAGGCCGCGATCGCCGCGGGAGCGTCGAATATGGGGCCCGTCATGAAGGCGCTGCGCGACAAGTTCGGCGCCAGCTTGGACGGTAAAGTCGCGAGCGATCTCGCCAAGGAAGCGCTCGCGAAGAAATAGAGCGTGCGGAGCTACGCTCCCGGCACAGCCGCATCGGAACGTTGATCATTTCTGATCGATCACTTGGCTCGATCGCGGTTGACGCCCAAAGGCCTTTCCCTGTAGCACTTTGGCGTAATCAATAGACTTCAGCTCCGAGGTAAGATCGCATGGCAATTGATTTTACGATGCCCCCGCACGTGCTCGAAATTCGCGACAAGGTCCGCGCCTTCATCAAAGAGGAGATCGAGCCGGTCGAAGCCGAGATGGCTAAAACCGGCAACTGGCGCGACGGAATAATCGAGCTCAGGCGCAAGGCCCGCGGGCGCGGACTCTGGCTGCCGCATATGCCGCCGGAGTTCGGCGGGCTCGGACTCGATGCGATGGCGATCGCGGTGATTTCCGCGGAATGCGGCCGCACCCGGCTCGCGTCGTTCATTCTCAACCTGCAGGCGCCCGACGAAGGCAACATGCACACGATGCTGCATTTCGCGACGCCCGCGCAGAAAGAGAAGTACCTCCGCCCGCTCTGCGACGGCAAGATCAGATCATGCTTTGCGATGACCGAGCCCGAGGCCGCGGGCTCCGATCCGACCCAGATCAAAACCTCGGCGGTTAAGCAGGGCGACAACTGGGTAATCAATGGCCATAAGTGGTTCATCTCGGGAGCGCACGGCGCCAAGTTCGCGATCGTGATCGCCAAGACCGATCCCGACGCCGACCCGCCGCAGGCGCGCACCTCTGCGTTCATCGTCGATCTGCCCAATCCCGGATTTCGAATCGTGCGCGATATCGACACCATGGCGGGCAAGGGAAATCACTGCGAGATCATGTTCGAGAATTGCGTCGTGCCTGCCGATGCGATGCTGGGGCCGCGCGGCCAGGGGCATACGCTCGGACAAGTGCGGCTGGGTCCCGCGCGCCTAGCGCATTGCATGCGCTGGATCGGAAGTGCGGAGGTCGCGCTCGAGATGCTGGTGAAGCGCGCGATGGAACGCCGCGTGCAGGGCGGTTTCCTGGTCGACAAGCAGGCGATCCAGTTTATGATGAGCGAGTCCGCGATGGAGCTGTACACGGCGAAGCTGATGGTGCTGCACGCCGCGTACCTGATCGAAAACAAGCTGCCGTTTCGGCAGGAAGTTTCGATGGCGAAGCATCACGTCGCCAACATGCTCTGGAAGATAACCGACCGTGCGATCCAGGTGCATGGCGCGCTCGGCTACTCGACCGACACTCCGCTCGAATCGATGCTGCGCCACGCCCGCTCGGCGCGCCTGGTTGACGGCGCGGACGAAGTCCACATGACGCAAATCGCGCGTCACGTGATCGAGGCATTCAAGCGCGACGGCAGCACCCGCGGCGCGACCGGCGCCGGATTGTTATAGGACCGGAGCCATGGCCAACATCGAACCATTCAAAGTCGAGGTATCCGATCAGGTGCTCGCCGACTTGAATGCGCGGCTCAAGAACACTCGCTTTCCCGATGAAGTGCCGGATACTGGGTGGGAGTATGGAACGAATCTCGCCTATTTGAAGGAACTGGTCGAGTACTGGCGCATCAAGTACGACTGGCGCGCGCATGAACGCCGGATCAATCGCTTCGCGCATTTCAAGGCGGCCGTCGATGGAACCGGAGTTCATTTCATCCACGAAAAGGGCAAGGGGCCGGCGCCCAAACCGCTGCTGCTAATTCACGGCTGGCCCGGCTCGATTTATGAGTTCATGGAACTCATCCCGATGCTCACCGACCCTGCCGCGCACGGCGGCGACGCGAAGGATTCGTTTACGGTGATCGCTCCGTCGCTGCCCGGCTACGGCTTTTCGGATCGTCCGCGCGCACGCGCGATGAATATCCAGGCGATGGCCGAGATATTTCACAAGCTGATGACCGAG
>JBGPNU010000290.1:0-4817 GCA_041487675.1 Binatus sp. (SeqCode) | reverse complement strand
GTCAAAATAGCGGCGACCGCGGCACTGAAGTTGTCGTCGTCGACGGCAGCACCGTCGTCGCCGGTGACCATCGCGCGTCCCTGCAAGCCCGCGACTACGCGGCCCGCGCGAATCACGACCACGTTGGCGGCCTCGCGCGCGATGCCGCATCCGGGGAGCACCGAGCCATACGGATTTGCGGGATCGATTGCGCTCAGTGCGAACGGCTTCTCGCGCGCCGGAGCAAGATTGCGTGCCGAGTGGAGCATCTCGACTGCTTCTGGCAGCGCGTATTGTTCGCCCGAGAGCGATCTCACGAACCATCCGCGGCGAATCGTGCCGCCATATTCGAGACGGCGGAGCGCGAATGAGATTTCGCTCCACGATATCGGGGCCGATTCGACGCCGAGCATCTCTCGCGCGAGAATTCCGTGGCGCTCGAGCAGCGCCATCGCAAGATCGCGGGCGTGATCCGAACCGGGCGCAGACGAATCGGCCGCCGCACGAATCAGCGACCATCGTCCGGCCAGACTCGATTTCAGCCGCGCGCGAACCGCGGCATCCCGGCGAGTCGGTTGACGCCGCGCAACCGATTCGAGCGCTCGTTCGGCGCCGCGATCGCCGGCAAACATTCGAAGCGGCGCGAAGTTGTCATTACTGAGGCGACCTGCCGCCGCCAGATGCCATAGCACGGAGAGCGTGTCGCGTTCCGAAAGATTTGCGCGGTCCGCGACTTCGTCCAGATATTGCGCGCCGGCCGCACCGAGGGCGTCGAGCACCGCGCGTTCCTTCGGATCCGGCGCCGTCGCATCGGAGCGCGCGGCGTAGAGACTCAGTTTGCGCGGGACGAACGTGATGCGAGCGGGCGTGCTCGCGGCAGCGCCGCCTTCCGCCGGCATCGCGACCCACATGAGCTGACCGCTCATGCAGACCAGATCGAGCATCTCGGGGCGATAGCCGGCGATTCGCGCCGGCAGAATCGCGCGCTCCCAAATCTCCGGCGCGAGCGCGACGCCCGACAACTGTTCGAGCACCGTGGCAACACCGGTCTGATCAGCCGGAAGTTCGTCTCCGCCCACGTGCATCCATCGCAGTCGAAATGCGGCGTACTCATGATCCGCGCACGGCTCGATTTCGGCGCGCACCCGCGTGAGCGTCATGCGATGGATTCGTTCGAGGTTGTAGCGGTCGCACCACTGGATGGAGTCGGCACGCGTGAAATGACCGCGAAAGATCGCGCCGCTGCCTTCGAGCGCCGCGAGAGCTTGCTCGATTTCGGATTCGCCGAGCAGCAGTCGCGCCGCGAGTACGCCTGCCGTAGTCGGCCCGGAAGTTTTCATGGCCCGCCGCACGATTTCTTCGCGCGCACCGTCGCGATCGAGATCGACAGTCCCGTCGTTCGAAGCCGGGCTGCCTTCGATCTCCGCCCTTGGATACGCGGCGGCAAAGATGCTCCGGTCTTCGCTGGCGATGATCCTTGCCGGCGCTTCAATACTCAGATTGACCGAGGCGATTCGCCGCTCGGCGCCCAACTCCGTGAGCATCGTGCGCCAGTTCTCGCCGCCACGTTCCTCGAGCTCAGCGTGCGTCATCGCGCCGTGCGCGCGAATCAGTTCTATCAACTCATCGCGCGAGCGGACCTTAAGTCCGGGCGCTCGTCCCGTCACCTCGGCGACGACGGTTTCGATCGCATCGGTCGCCAGCAGGTCGGAGAGATCTTCCTTGCGGAAAACGTCTTCGGCCATCCCGCGATTCATGGTTACGGTGCGTGAGCGGCGATTGGCGCGCTCGCCGTCGTCGAGAAACGAGTAGTCCCATGCGAGCAGCAGGCGATGCGCAAACACCGACGGTGCGATGTTATCCACGGCGACAGTGCGAATTGCGCCGCTCTCGATTCCTTCGAGCATCCGCACGGTGCGCGGCAGGTCGGTGGACTCTTCCAGGCATTCGCGAATCGTCTCGGCTATTACGAAGTGGTCGGGGAGTTCGATCGTATTCGGACGATTTTCGAAGCACGCCTGCTGGCCGGGAAAAATTGCGGATAAAAGATCCTGCGAACGCAGGCGCTGAATCCAGGCCGGTACCTTGCGCCCGCGCGAGGAGCGCATTATTGCGAGCGCGCGGGTCGCGACGTGGCGGAAGCGGACTTCGAACATCGGCGCGGCGAGGATCGCCTGGACCAGCACGTCGCGCGCGTTACGCGCCTTCAGCATCCCGAACAGAGTGTCGAGCGGAAAACTATGGCGCGAATTGAGCGCCAGCAGCACCCCATCGTCAATTGCCGACGCCTGGATTTCAAAATCGAAGGACTGGCACAGGCGTTTTCGAATCGCGAGGCCGAGTCCCCGATTCAAGCGAATCCCGAACGGCGTGTGGATGACGATTTGCGTCCCGCCGAGGCCGTCGAAAAATCGCTCGACGACCACCGTCTTATCGTCGGGAATCGCGCCGAGCGCCTCGACGCCGCGGCGGACGTAATCAACCGCCTGCGTGGCCGCGCGCTCCGACATCGCGCATTGGTTCATCAGCCATTCGACGGGCGATTCGGTCCCGTTTGCTTCGATGCGCTTCCAGATCTCGTGGCGGAGTTCGCAAATTCCGGCAGAGAGCGCCTGCGAGCGGCCGCCGGCCTCGGTCTGCCAGAATGGCAGCGTCGGCGCCATCCCGGGCGCCGGCTCGACCAGCAAGCGGCCGCGCGAGATGCGCTGGATCTGCCACGGCATCGAGCCGAGCGAGAACACGTCGCCGCGCGACGATTCCTGCGCGAAGTCCTCCTCGACATCGCCGACTTTGCGGCCCTCGGATTCGATTACGACGTCGTAGTTGCCTGCTTCGGGAATCGTGCCGCCCGAAGTTATCGCGGAGAGGCGCGCCGAGCGGCGCGGGCGGACGCGGCCGTTGATCCTATCGAGAAAAATCTTCGGCGCCGCGCCCATGATTCGCTCGGGCAACTCGGCGGAGAGTTGCTCGAGCAGATGGCGCAGCCTGCCGGCGTCGAGATCGACGAAGTTGTAGGCGCCGCGAAGCACGCGCAGCAGTTCGGCTTCGGAGATTTCGTCCTCCTCGGCGGCGATTGCGACGATTTGTTGGGCCACGATGTCGAGGCATCCCATCGGGATTTCGACTTCATCGAGATTGCCGGCGCGGATTGCTCGGACTGCGGCGCCGCATTCGAGCAAGTCGTCGGTGGTCATCGCGAAGAAACGGCCCTTGGGAGTCGCTCCGAGACTGTGGCCGGAGCGGCCTACCCGTTGGATCGCGGCTGAAATAGATTTCGGCGAATCGAGCTGGCAAACCAGTTCGACCGCGCCAACGTCGATCCCGAGCTCGAGCGATGCGGTCGCGACGATTGCTTTGAGTTCGCCGCGCTTCAGGCGCTGCTCGGCCAGCAGACGCTCGGCACGCGCGAGGCTGCCATGATGCGCCATCACCGCGTCGGCGCCGAGTCGTTTCTGCAGATTCAGCGCGACTCGTTCGGCCGTGCGGCGGCTCAGCGCGAAGACCAGCGTCGTGCGATGCTCTCCGATGAGCCGCGCAACCTCGGCGTACATCGCATCCCAATGTTGATGCGTCGCGAGCGGGCCCAAGTCCGGGCCGGCTGCGATGACTTCTAGGTCCATGGTGCGAACCCGATCATCAGCGCGGACAATTTTCACCGGGCGCGGGCGTGGCGCGGCAGCGCGGCCGGCGCCGCGATCGACTTCGTAGCCGGCCAGAAACTCGGCAAGCTTCTCGATTGGATTCAGAGTCGCGGAGAGGCCGATTCGATTCGGCCGCGGCTGTCCGCGATTCGTGACGAAGCGTTCGAGGCGTTCCAGCGTCAGCGCCAGATGGGCACCGCGCTTGTTGCCGGCGAGCGCGTGGAGTTCATCGACGATAACGTGGCGGACCGAGGCGAGCTTCTCGCGGAACTTCGGCGAGGTCAGCAGGATGAACAGCGATTCCGGAGTGGTGACAAGAATGTGCGGCGGGCGGCGGAGCATCGCGGCACGCTCGCTCGCAGAGGTATCGCCGGTGCGGAGACCGGCGCGGATCTGGGAGAGATCGAGGCTCGATTCGGCGCCGGCTTCGCGCACGCCGTTCAGCGGCTCTTCGAGGTTGAGGCGAATGTCATTGGCCAGCGCCTTCAGCGGAGAAACATATAGGACCGAGACTTCGTCGCGGAGCAGGCCGCGCTCAGCTTCGAGGACCAGGCCGTTGATCGCCCACATAAATGCGGCCAGCGTCTTGCCAGCGCCGGTCGGCGCGCAGAGCAGTACGTCGAAGCCAGGTGGTGCGTTGGCGGCGCCAATAACGGGCCATCCGAGTTCCTGTGCGCGCGAGGGCGCATCGAAGCGCCGCTCGAACCAGGCTCGAACTGCGGGATGGAACTCGGCGATCGCAGTGGGCATGAAGAGGGTTATATCACTGGCGCGCGATTGTGGTGAATAAGGAAATCGCGGCGAAGTGAAATCGAAAAAACGGATTTCCCGAAACCTCACGCAGGTTTCGGACTTCCCGATGGGAAAGATGCCCGCACCATGAGCTAACGAGTCGGCTTATGCTCCTTGTTGTGAAGACAGGAGCCGGCGCAAGATCATCGGAGCGATTTCGCCAACCCGCATCGATGGCGCCTCCGTCCCGTGTTCCGCATCGGGGTCGAGCGTGATCATGAAGCCTTCGGAGCGATGATGCCCGCGCGGTCCAGTATCGTCCAAGCCCCTTATCGTACCCAGGAGCGGAGAGTGAACTTCGAGCGGCGGCGGTTCGTCAGACCAGGTCACGATCACGTCAGGCAGAAACCCATTGCGATCGCCCGGGAACTTCTGCTCCGTGCTGTAAACATCTTTCACGACGGG
>JBGPNU010000289.1:0-4821 GCA_041487675.1 Binatus sp. (SeqCode) | reverse complement strand
TCCAGCGCCGAGCGCCTTTTCGATCTGCGCGCGCAGCTCGGCCTCGACCTCATCGAGACTGTCGTGCTGGTACACATCCGCTACCGTTTGCCGGAGATAACCGCCCTGGTCGCATAGCGACGGGACCGCCTCGCGCCCGAGCACGGCTCCCCATTTGTAACGGTCCCATTCCGCGGTGAGCGTCAGATGCACACCGAGATCGGCTTGCCGGTGGCTCCGCGCGAAGTCGGCGGCCTCTTCGAACCACGGGCACGTCACCAGGATCGTTGACGAGGTGAACAGGCCATGGGTCAATCCCCGCATCACGCCTTCGTTCTGATCGTGGCACATGCCGAAGTCGTCGGCATTGACGATCAGGACGCGCGCGTTCGCCGCGTAGCCGAGTCTCTCGGCCGTGGATTTATCGGGTTGCGATTTTTTGTCGTCAAATTGTTTGTCTTGCGATTTTTTTTCTTGCGGCATCGTTTTTTTCTCGATTCCGTCGGCTCTCACGGAGCCTTCCGAATTTATCGGCCCACTTGGGAAAGAAAAAGGGCCGCCTTTCTGGGCGGCCCTTTTTGGAGGTGCCGATTAGGCGTTGGGTCCTGAATTATACCGTCAGGATATTAATCGTGCAGGCGGAACCGAGCCCGATTACGTGGGCCTGGCCCGCCTTGGCGTTAGGCACCTGGCGATCTTTCACGCGATCGTCCTGGGTCAGGTGCCATACCACCTCGCAGATATTCGCGACCCCGGTCGCGCCCAGTGGATGCCCCTTCGAGAGCAGCCCGCCCGACACGTTGACCGGCGACTTGCCGCCGAGGCCCGGATGCACGCCGCCGCCCTCGTCGATGAACCTGCCGGCTTCGCCGTCGCCGCAAAGTCCGAGGTTCTCGTAATGCACCAACTCGGCGGTCGCGAAGCAGTCATGCAATTCGGTGAGCGCAATATCCTTGGGTCCGATTCCGGCCTTCTCGTAGGCCTCTTTCGACGCACGCCGGGTGAGCGTGCTGACGTCCGGAAGCGTGAGGTCGCGATCGGTCCAAGGATCCGAGGTGAGGACCGACGCCGCCACCCTTGCGCGCTTGCGGCCGCCGGCGAGCTGTTTCAGTTTGTCTTCGCTGACCAGGATCGCCGCCGCGGCGCCGTCTCCGGTCGGGCAACACATATAGAGCGTGTTGGGATAGGCGACCATGCGCGCATTCATCACGTCTTCGAGCGAGACTTCGTTGCGATACTGGGAGAACTGATTTTTGGTCGCATGCTTGTGCGACTTCACCGAGATTTTCGCGAAGTGCTCCATCTTGGTGCCGTACTTGCGCATATGCTCGATACCCGCCTGGCCGAACACCGCCGGCATCGTGCCCGAGCCCACCTTGCCTTCCGTCGAGTACGCCGGGTCGCCGCCGCCAGCGCCGCCGAGCAGTCCCTGCTTGCCCATCTGCTCGACGCCGACCGCCATCGCGATGTCATACATTCCCGACCCGACCGACAGGTAGGCCTCGCGGAAAGCGGTGGAGCCGGTGGCGCAGGCGTTTGCGACGTTGATAACCGGGATTCCGGTCTGGCCTATTTGCTGCAGAATTCTCTGCCCGACCATCGCGTTGGACTGGTAGAGATTTCCGCAGGCGAACATCTGGACGTCCTTGATTGCGATTCCGGCGTCCTTGAGCGCGAGTATCGCCGCCTGTCCGCCGAGTTCGGGAACCGTCTTTTCGGGATAACGTCCAAACTTGATCATCCCGGTTCCAAGCACATAAACATTACGCATCTCGATACCTCCTGGCGGCCCGGCCGAGGCCGAAGTCCGTCGCCTTAATTGTTCGCGGCGTTCGCGCTTGATAGCGCGCCCTAATTTTTGCTCGGCCGGAACGAAAAAGCTATCACGTCATGGCCCTCGCGATCCTTGGCCGCGACGCTGGTGACCAACTCGACCGGCAGATTGAAAAGCTTGTTCGGTTCCTTCTGCGCTTGCGCGGGATCGACGTCCATCAGATTCGCGCGCACGCTGATACCCTCGGGCAGATCGACGATCGCGGTCACGTACGGCGTCTTGATTCCCGGGTACGACTGATGGACGACCGAAAAGACGTACACTTTACCCTTGTCCGACAGGGTCAGCGGTTTGAACTTGTCGCTCTCGCCGCACTTCGAGCAGGCGACCCGTTTTGGATCCAGGTAGATTGCTCCGCACGCGCACTTGATTGCTTCCAGGTGGGGCTTGGGCGCCAGTTTCAGCCAGGGAACGATCGGACGCGGTCCCGTGTCAGTAGCTTGAGCTTGCTCAGCCATACAGATCCTCCGAGCGATGATAGCGCTATCAGAATGACTAACGCCGCCCTTGCGGCGGCGCGGTCTTTCTTCTTTGGCCGGAGTTTCCCACAGGGGCCGGAGATCGTCAACCCTCGCGCCCGCATCGCGAATCAGGCGGTGCGGGCGGCCGAAGATCGCGGTTCGAACGCGGCTGGTGCTCTGACTAAATGTTGCTGATCGTCAGTGGGGAGGGCTAAATCCCAAAGGCAGGTTATTCGTAGCGATCCTTCTCAGGATCGAATCAAACTTTCGCATTTTCTGAGCAGAGATGATAAACACTGTGTCCGGTGGGAGACCGAAAGCGATCGGTCGCGGAGATGACAGCCGAAACTCTCCGCGAAATAGCAGTGTTGTCCGCAGTCTTTTTTATGTTGGACAACCTGATGAGAGACAATAGGACTCAAGTCTTCCCGCTAGACGTGACGATTTACGTTCTGATTGGGTGTATCATCGTCTACTCATCGGGCCTAATTATTGAAAAGATTAGACCCTTGGGCGATTGAACCCCAACGGAGGATCTGACAAATGCAGACATACGTTGCGTTTCTGGTTCCAGCCGGGCTGGCAGTGTTTGCGGCTGTTCTTGGAATTGTCTCCATCATCCTGTCCAAGCGACAAATCGCGGCCCGTATGCGCGGCGAGCTTGAACGCAAACGCGATGTTGCGTACGGGTGATTAACGGTTTCTCGGAACTGCAAAGGCCGGGCGCGCGGTGGCTCGGCCTTTAGCTTTTCAGGGCCTGCTGGTTCGGGTCTTTAGTATGCATCAAGCAGTTGATTCGCGCTTGCAAGCTCCTCGCGCAGCCGACCCTCGCGGCGATTGGGATTTCCTGACGGGGTGTCGCGCGGGGTCGATCGTTCGCGCAAAGCAATAGTGCCCCGACTCATGATTCCACGCGGTGCTTGTACCTGTCTGCCGCCATGTCTGCATGCTGCGCGCCGCGTCCGAGTCCTTCAGCGCGAAATCCGCACAGAGTTCGAACGACGTTGCCCCGGTCCTACGATAACCGTACGAGTCCCCGCTAGCCGGATCTCGCTGCGGAGAATATGCCACGACATCGTCTCTCAACTGATCGAGCGAAGCCGGGAGATCACCCTTGTCCTGCCAGTAGTCGACGACTTTCTGTTCCACAGACTCGAGATCGCGTAGTCGCTGCTGATCCAAGCGAGCAAGATGAGCACGCGTCGGTGGCCCCGCGATGACAAATCCGGCGATCACCAGCGCACCTGCCAACGTGGCCGTGGTGTACGCAAATGCGCGCATCGCGAGCGGCAGAGGGCCAGGTTCACGGCGAAGCGCATTGCGGTAAAAGACCAGTACTCCGCCGGCCACGACCAGAACCGCGACAACTTTCAACAGAAATCGCGAAGTCAGATCGCCACTCATCAGGTAATAAAACAGGCAAGCCAAATCTCCGAGCGCCAGCAGCCCCGCGAGAAAGAGTGTGAGGTAGATAGGGCATGTGCGTACCCACAATCGCCGTTTTCCAGGGTTTGCCGCGAGATCGGCTTCGATAGACCTCCACGCCCACCAATAGACCGGGAAAAACACTATCACCATCGACACGCCATAGCGGGCTGAATCGCGGACGTCGATTCGATGGTCGAGAGGATCAGGCAGAGCAAGATTGGCGAACTGGAAAAGCAGACTGATCGCGCCACAGACACTGACATAAAGGGCGATCACCGCAAGCAGATTGATGAACACGTCCCACGGTGAACTCTTAGTCACTTCATCGTTCATAGCAGCATCTTACACCGGTCGCCCTCGTCGGCAATTGCCTGTTTGGTCTGGTCTTTGCCAATCTGGATGAAAGACAACCGGCTCTTCTCGACCGTGTGAAACGCGACTAAAATTTTTTGCGCGGCTTCCGGAGTTCTCAAGATTTCGAGGTCACGGCAATGTGCAGGAACATCAAAATTCTTTACAATTTCGATCCGCCGGTCACCGACGAAGAGGTTCGCGCCGCTTCGCTTCAGTTCGTGAGAAAAATAAGCGGCTTCAACAAACCGTCGAAGGCGAACGAAGGCCCCTTCACGGCCGCAATCGATGAAATCGCGGCCGCCGCGTCACGCCTCCTTCACTCGCTCGAAACCCACGCGCCGCATAGGAATCGCGAAGAAGAGGCCACAAAGGCGAAGGCGCGCGGCATGCAAAGATTCGGCACCTGAGGAGGTCCTCAATGGATATCGGCGAACTCGAAAAACGGATCACGATTCTCGAGGACATCGAGGCAATCAAGAAACTCAAGGCTCGCTACTGTGCCATCTGCGACGACAATCACAATCCCGAGAAAATCACGACGCTGTTCGCGCCCGACGGCATCTGGGAAGGCGCCGGCGTCGGCAAGCATCAGGGACACGACGCGATCCGCAAGCTATTTCAGGACTTCCAGCATCGGATCAGCTTTTCGCAGCACAACGTGATGAATCCCGACATCCAGGTTGAGGGCAATCATGCCAAAGGCATCTGGTACTTCCTCGGGCCCTTCACGATGCGAAGTGGGAACCGCGCGGTATGGCTGGCGGC
>JBGPNU010000288.1:0-4841 GCA_041487675.1 Binatus sp. (SeqCode) | reverse complement strand
CTGCGTCAGGACGGTTGACCGCGATTGACAGAAACATCACCACGCTGACAATCGCCCACTCCCGTGACCACACCGCAAAATTGCCTCGGACCCGGCGCGAGATGATCACACCGCCGATCGCTAGAATCAAAATCATGAATTCGTAAAAGCCCAAGATGGGAATAAAGATGGGAATGAAGGTGTGCAGTCCGCGCTCCAACCCGGTCGCCGGCGGAGCAAATGCCGCGCGCAAGTCGTATCCGACTACCGCAGCGAGCGATCGGGTGAAAAAAGCTGTCTCCAGCAAGATCCACAGACTGACCGCGACGATCGCGCAGACAATCACGAGCGCGCGACGCCGTTCCCACCAGACGCGCAAGCGCAAGCGCGGATGATCGATCTTCACAGCGTCGGCCACGCCGACGAAAATCAGCGATACGGCCATCGCCGTTGCCGTTGCGTAGCCAATCGGGTCCGCCGAGAGCCACAGCGCGATTGCGACGCCTAATCCTGTCGCGCGGATCAGGCTTGGTCGCCGGCGCATGCTCTCCGCAATCGCGATCGCGATCATCATGAACGCCACCGACGCGATCACGGTCGAACCAGTGCGCGAGAAATATGTCACGCTCGGCGAGAGCGCGAGGATAGCGGCGAACGCGAGCGCACCGGCGCGCCCGAGGCAGGAGCGCATCGCGAATCCGCTCGCGACCAGGATAAGCCCGCACAGCGCCACGACGATTCGCGAGGTGGCATCAGCGGCGCCGAGCTCCGCAAATACCCAGCCCTGCAGTATCGTTGTCCACGACCCGTGAACCCCGGCTTGCGACCCGAGCGCGCCCAGCCCATGCCTTGACATCGCGAACGCGGCGAGTGCGCGGCGCGCCTCGCTCGGATCGAGCGGACGCGCTCCCAGAGCCATCATACGCGTCATGACCGCGTACGCCGCGATCAGACACCAACCGAGATGCTCCGCGGTGACGACGTAAACCGGACGCGTCAGCCGCTCGCGGCTCAGATTGGAAACGGTCGGTGCATGCGACGGGTCAACTCGCGGCTCATCCGGCTCGCGAGGCCCGTCCGGTTCGTCGGAGAGCCGCCACTGGTCTTCTGGATTCATCCCGCCGCTCGACATTTTCAACCGCCTGCTAGTTACCCGCTCGCGCGTTGTCAACGCGAGCGCGCCGAAAATTCATTGGTCCGAAACGCAATTCGCACTTGAGCGAAACGCGGACGCGGTTATGCTGGGAGTTTCGGGCCACGAAAATGTTTAGAGTCGAGATCAACACGCGCCGGCTTCTGAGCGCATCGCTTTCGTTTCTCGCGCTTGCGGCGATCATCGCACTCTTCTTCGCCTATCGTGGCCATGCCCAGCATCTCATCGAGCGCCGCGTCCCCGTTTCGATGGAGCATCTTCCATACTATGCGTTTTGCTCGTTCTACCGGATGCTCGCCGCATACATAATCGCGCTGCTCTTCTCCGTGATCTATGGGATGGGCGCTGCGCGCGGCGGCGCTTACGAACGCATCATGATTCCGGCTATCGACATCGCGCAGTCGGTGCCGGTGGTCGGTTTTTTTCCCGCCGCGGTTTATTTCTTCGTCGCGCTCGCGCACGGCAGCAGGCTCGGCGTCGAGATGGCCGCCGTGTTCCTCATCTTCACCAGCCAGGCCTGGAACATGGCGCTCGGCGTTTACGAAGCGGTGAAAACAATTCCCGGCGACTCGGCGGAGGCGCTCGACGCGTTCGGCGCGCGAGGATGGCTCAAGTTCAAGCGCCTGCTGCTGCCCGCCTGCGTGCCGAAGCTCGTGTACAACTCGATCCTGTCCTGGGTCGCCGGTTGGTACTTCCTCATCGCCTGCGAAATCATCACGGTCGGTCCCGCGAGCTATCGACTGCCCGGGCTTGGCAGCTTCCTCTGGGAAGCCGCCGAAAAGGGCCGCACGTTTGATCTGATCGCTGGTCTGCTGACCCTGCTCGCGATCATTGTCACGATGGACATGGTCGTGTGGCAGCCGCTCTCGTCGTGGGCGGAGAAATTTCGCTACGAGTTCGCGGCCTCGTCCGGCGCCGCCAAATCGCTCGGGATGTTTGACGCGCTCTCCGGCGTTGGCCCCGCGATCACGCGCGCGCTGCGCTCGATATTGGTGCCGCCGATTCGCCTGGTTGGCCGCATGATGCGCTCGGCGCCGCGCCGCGAGCTGCTGTCGCCCGAGCAAAGCAGGCGCGCCGGCGAGATCTTCAGGATCTTCGTGATCGGCTCGATCGCGATTTTCTTCGCGTGGGCGGTCGGTCGAGGTTCGATCGCGCTCATCAGGACGCTCTCGCAGCCGTGGCCGTCCGACGTGCGGCTGATTCCCGAGGCGATCCTCGCTTCGACGCTTCGCATGATCATCGCCTACGCAATTTCGCTCGCGTGGACGGTCCCGGTCGCGCTCGCCGCCAGCGAGAGTCCGCGCTTCAACCGAATCCTTTCACCGGTCGCCGAAATAGTCGGCTCGATGCCCGCGACGGCGCTGTTCCCCGTCATCGTAATCTTCGTGATTCAAGTTACCGGTGAGATGAACCTTGCCTCCATCCTGCTAATCCTGACCGGGATGCAATGGTATCTGCTCTTCAACCTGCTCGCGGGAATCAACCAGGTGCCCGAGGACTTGAAGGAAGCCGCGCGCGCGTTCGGGCTCTCGCGCTACGCGACCTGGCGCAAGCTGATTCTTCCCGCCATAACGCCCTCGCTGATCACGGGCAGCATCACCGCCTGGGGTGGCGGATGGAACGCGCTGATCCTGTCCGAGTACTTCGTGTACAAACAGCATATCTACCAGGTAATCGGAATCGGCTCGCTGCTGGACGTTGCCACCTATCAAACCGGCAACGGCGTGATGATCCTGCTGAGCCTGCTTTCGATGATATTGGTGGTGCTACTGTTGAACCGGCTGATGTGGCGGCGCTTGTACAACCTCGCCACCGAGCGCTACAGACTCGACTACTGAGATGCGAACTGACTATGTGCGATTCGGACTCATCTGAACCATGGCCCTGCTCGAGCTCAAACACGTCTCCAAAAGCTTCGCGCACGCCAAGGGCGCCTTGCAGGTGCTCGAGGACATCACCTTCAACGTCGAGGTCGGCGAGTTCGTCGCGATCGTCGGCCCCTCGGGATGCGGCAAGTCCACCTTGCTGCGCATCATCAATGGAATCGTGCCGCTGAGTTCCGGACAGGTGTTGTATCGCGGCCGTCAGGTTGACGGTATCAATCTCGAATGCGCGCTCGTGTTCCAGTCGTTCGCGCTGCTGCCATGGCTGTCGGTCAAGGCCAACGTCGAACTCGGCCTCGAAGCGCAGGGCCTGCCACCCGCCGAGCGCGAGAAGCGTGCGATCATATACATCGACAAGGTCGGTCTCGACGGTTTCGAAGAGGCATACCCGCGCGAACTCTCGGGCGGAATGAAGCAGCGGGTCGGTTTCGCGCGCGCGCTCGCCGTTGAGCCCAAGGTGCTCCTGATGGACGAGCCGTTTTCCTCGCTCGACGCCCTCACCGCGATTACCCTGCGTGAGGAAATGCTCGACATCTGGCAGTCGCCCGACATGCCGGTCAAAAATATCGTGCTGGTCACCCACATCATCGAAGAGGCAATCGAACTCGCCGATCGGATAATCGTGCTGTCGTCGCGGCCGGGACGCATCGTCGCGGATCTGAAGGTCGAGCTGCCGCGCCCGCGCGATCGCCGCACCGAAAGTTTCAACAGTTTGACCGACAAGGTCTTCTCGCTGATCGAGGAGCGCGCCTGATGCCTCCCCCGGTGATACATCCGGTCCCGGATTGCGGAATGACGCTGGTTTCCGGTCTGCTCGAATTGCTCGAGGATCGCGGCGGACGCGAAGACGGCTACAAGATCGCGCGCGATCTCAATTTCAGATTCGGCGATTTGCTCAAGGTCATGAAGTCCACGGAAATCCTTGGCTTCGTTTCAACTCCGGCCGGTGACGTCGTGCTCGAGCCGCTCGGAAGAAAGTTTCTCGACGCCAAGATCAACGATCGCAAGCTGATCGTGCGCGAGCAGTTGAAGAAGCACAGCCTGTTCAGTTACTTCATCCGGCTCCTTCACGGCCAGGAAGATAAGTCGCTCACCAAGGAAGTTGTGCTCGAGCATCTCGCGATGCTCCTGCCGAGCGAAAAGCCCGAGCGCCAGTTTTCCACGATGGTGAACTGGGGGCGTTTCGCCGAGCTGTTCGGCTATAACAAGGACGAAGACCGCTTTTATCTCGACAACGAATAGGCGCGCGAGGCGCCCAAGGAGAACTCCCGATGCCCACCGATGCTGAAAAAGTCGTGACCGATTTTTGTAACGCGTGGCCGCGCAAGAATGTCGATGAACTGCTCGGCTTCTTCACCGACGACGCCGTCTATCACAACATCCCGATGGAGCCCGCACGCGGCAAGGCCGCGATCCGCGCCGTCATCAATACCTTTCTGCCGATGGCCAAGTCTGTTCAGTTCAAGGTGCTGAAATCCGCGAGCGCCGGCAACGTCGTCTTGAACGAGCGTGTCGACGTCTTCGACCTGGGCGGCGGCAAAACGATTTCGCTGCCAGTAGCCGGCGTGTTCGAAGTCAGTGGCGGTAAGATAGCCGCATGGCGCGACTACTTCGACATGGCGATGTACACCAAGCAGATGGCATAGCAACTTTCTACCTCGCCTCTCCCGCGGCTCTCTTATCCCCTCTCCTTGTCCAAGGAGAGGGTTAGGGAGAGGTTTCACGCAACGCGGAACCACCATTGCCTGAGTGCAGGAATAAGCATCGCGGGTATGCTGGCGTTGAACCTCTCTCGTCGCGATAGGAATCGCGCCGACCTCTCCTCG
>JBGPNU010000287.1:0-4863 GCA_041487675.1 Binatus sp. (SeqCode) | reverse complement strand
GAAGCGCTCAGGCGTGACGCGGCCATGAATATCGATCCCGACGACGATCGCCGGTGAGCACGCGCAGTTGCCAAGGCAGTAAACCGGCTCGAGCGTGTAGCCACCGTCGGCGCTGGTCTGACCGAATTCGATTCCGAGACGCTTTTGAATGTGCGCCGCTAGCTCGACGGCGCCCATCGCCTGGCACGACTCGGCGCGGCAGACGCGGATTATGTTTCGGCCCGGCGGCGCGGAGCGAAAATCGTGGTAGAAGCCGATGACCCCGTGAACCTCGGCGCGCGAAAGATTCAACGCTCGTGCGATTGTTGGCACCGCGTCCGGTGGTACGTAGCCGAGGCGGTCTTGCACGGCGTGCAGCACGGGCAGCAGCGCGTCGGGCTTGTCACCAACAGTCGCGACGATTTCGTCGATGGCAATCTCGATCGCGGCGCGATTCGATTCCGCGCGGCCGTTGCCCGAATGCCTTGCGCTCATCACCGTCCTCTAAAATCGCTATACCACGATTCCAACGATGCAGACATGAACCCCTAGATTTAACGGGATCGCTTTGCACTTCCCGTCCACCTCGCTGGCGTAACCGTGCGGCGGAGAAGGCTCAGGCCTCTTGACGTGCGCCTTCATTCAAACTAGAAATGGCACGTGCCCACTGGTCGTGCACAAGGATTGACAGATTCAAGAGGAAGCTATGAAAAAGCGAGAAATATGGCTGCCAGACAAGATCGATGACATGGCTTTAGCTCAGGCGCGGGCGACGGGTATTGATGTCTCTGCATTTTATGCGGGCTTACTCTCCGACCATCTCTTGAACGGCCAACCGGCAAAATCGGAAGCTCTCGGCTCTGAATCCGGATCCCGTCAGCTCTCGCGTCTTGACGACGAGGTTGCCCCCATGGGGTTCCAGCCGAGCGATGTGGGTGGGTTTCTTCGAGACACAAGCGATCCTGACCATATTTTTGATGAATTGAGCTACTTTAGAAAAGTCGGATCCGGAAAGGGCGACCATGTGCTGGCGGACAATACCGGCGAGGACCCCGATTCCTCGCCTCCCGTTCTGGGATCGTTTGCAGAAGTCCCACCTGGACAGGGCGAATACGTAATGACCGCCTGCTTCTCCGACCTGCGCTTCGACGTGGCCAAGGTGTTCCCCGGTTTTCCCATCAACTCAATCAGATACGCACAGCACGTCGTCAACAAGGCAACCGGAATTCCAGGCGTGGTTGCCACCGAATACAAGCAGAAGAATGGTCAGAAGATCGGAATCGCTTTCAAGCCAAACTTCCTGATGATTGAAGCGCTGCTGCAGCGAAAATCCGGGATAAGAGTGAGCATCTACGGCGAACCCGATCGCTTCAACAACAAGCCAAGCTCGCTCGGCCGTGGCCGCGGAAGTTACAGCCGAATCGTGGTTAAGAGCGATGAAGACCTTGAAAAGCTGTTGCCGTTGGTGCGTCAGGCATACGTCCTCAAATTTGGACGTGTGCCGCCTTTCAAAGTGACTGAAATTGGTTAGGAGAAGTTTCGACTCATGCAGCCGTCAGCACTGCGGCCTAGGAGGAATTATGAGATCAAGTGAACTTGACTGCGCGCCGCTTTACACAACCGTGCGCAGCGGTCGGCGGCCGTGCTCCGCTTGCGGCCAGCATTCCGCGGGCTTTTTATACCGGGGGCGATTCAAGTGCGACCATGCGCACGATCTCTGCATGCGCTGCTATCGGAGCGCAATGTCGATGCGATGCGCGATGATTTTCGCTTCAATGTATTGAACGGACAGCGGAAGCGGAATTATGGATGATTCGCAAATTCAAATTTGAAGATGAGATGCATGAGAGTCTGCAATGCGTCCCGATGGCTGTGCGGCGCAAACTCGATCGGGTCGGGTTGAAAATCGGGCTCGAGCAGTGGAAGACGCTCGATCGCGGGGAGCGCCTCGCGATTTGTCATATCCCGGCCGATTCAGGCGAGGAATGCGACGCGCTCACGTACTACATCCGCGAAACGATGATGCGCCGATTCGGCGTCGAGCCGAAGCAATTGTCCAAATCTCAGCGCGCATCTGCGGAGCCGCCGGCCACGCCACCCAATCAACTTGTGGCGCATGCACGTGCATTGGGATTCGATCTAAGCGGTCCGGTTTGGACGCGTCTTGACGCCGACGAGCGGTTCGCACTCATGAAGATGGGCGACCTCGCGGCGCCGAGCCACAACCTGGCCGCGGCATTGAAGGAATTCGGTGTGCCGCCCGGTTGATCACGTTCAATCGCGGGCGAAGTGATCTAGGATCGCCCTCCCCTTTCCCAATCTGAATCGATGCTTCAGCGCCTTGGTCACGTATCGTTTCGCGCCGCGGACCGCGTCTTCGAGGCCGATTCCGCGCGCGAGGTGCGCCGCGATCGCGGCGGAGAAAGCGCATCCAGTGCCATGCGCACCGCCACCCGGGATGCGATTGCTCGTGAGTTCTATAAAGCGGCGGCCGTCGTAAAACAGGTCGGTCGCCCTCAAGTCGGCGCCGCGCGCTCCGCCGCCGCTCTCTCCGCCACTTTTGCGATGTCCCCCTTTGATTACCACTGCCCGCGCGCCCATCGCGACGATTCGCCGCGCGGCCTCGCTGATCGCGGCGGCGGTGTCGAGCCGAATCGCGGTGATCGCCTCGGCCTCCGCAATGTTCGGCGTAACGATGCAGGCAAGGGGAATCAGGAAGTCGCGGATGGCGCGTTCGCCGGCGGCCTCGAGCAGACGCGTGCCGCTGCTCGCGATGATCACTGGATCGACGACCGGCGGCGGCATCGCGAGTTTCACAATCGCACGGGCGACCGCCTTGACGATTGCCGCGTTGCCGAGCGCGCCGGTCTTGAGCGCGCGCGGGACGCATTCTGCCGCGAGCGATTCGATTTGCTCGGTGACTGACGCCGGTGAAACCGGATCGGTCCGCGCGACGCGGAAACTGTTCTGCGCGATCACGTCGGTAATGACCGAATATCCATACACTCCAAGCGCGGCGAAGGTCTTGAGGTCCGCCTGGATTCCGGCGCCGCCGCCCGGATCGCTGCCTGCGATGGTCAGTGCAACAGGATGTTTCGATTTGGGAGAGGCCAAGAAGGGGCTCTCGTGCGCAGCAGTAATCTTATCTAACCGCGCCGG
This sequence comes from Binatus sp. (SeqCode), assembly GCA_041487675.1. GTDB lineage: Bacteria > Desulfobacterota > Binatia > Binatales > Binataceae > Binatus. Next base: position 1,725 of record JBGPNU010000287.1, on the reverse strand, counting down.
CCGGCGAAAGATGGGCGCTTGGTTGATCCATCATGGAACCGCGCGATACGTTTCATGGAACCGCGCGGTTCCCAGGCGCAAAAGATGGAAACGCTCGGGCGAGCCATATGCCAGTAAGAGGCGAATCGGAATTTCTCAACCTGCCGTTCCAGGAAAAGCTGGATTTTCTGTACGGCCTGCCCGCGCGCCAGAAGCGCGATCTGATTCTTTCCGCGCCGGACGCGGAGCGCCTGGTTCAATCGTTTTCGCCCGAGACGCTTTTCTACACGCTCAAGGAAATCGGCAGCGCCGACGCCGGCGACCTGCTGAGCCTCGCGATGCCCGAGCAGGTGAAGTCGCTGTTCGATCTCGATTGCTGGAGCCGCGATCGCCCCAACGTGCATCGGATGCGTGAATGGATCGAAGCGATGGCCGATGGCGGACGGCGCAAGCTCGCCGACGCGCTGATGGGCCTCGACATGGAGATGATGTCGCTGCTGCTGCGCGAGTACATCAAGGTCCATCGGATCGAGGATGCGGCGTCGTCGCCCGATGCGACTGCGAACCGCTTCGCCCAGTACGACGAAAACTATTTGATCGAGTTCATTCGTCACGACGCCATCTCGCAGCACATTTCGGATTTTATCGAAGAGGCTTTCGAGCGCGACTACAACTACTTCGCCGGCCTGATGGGGGAAATTTACTGGGGCGTCGAAGCCGAGCTCGAGGAAGAAGCCTACCAATTCCGGCGCGCGCGTTTGAACGACCGCGGCTTTCCCGATTTTTTCGACGCGCAGAGCGTATTCGCGTACCTGAACCCCGCGCAGTTTCTCAAAATTCGCGCGGAATACGAGCGTCCGAGCCGCGCCGACCTGCCCGACGATACCGAGATGGTGCCGCCGGAGATGGCGCCCGCGATTGCCGATGGCGACGTATCGCTGTTCAACACCGCGCTCACCGCGGGATTCGCGGCGCAGGGCAAGCGCCAGCTCCGAAGCGAGATGGCGATGGTCTCGAACCAGGTGCTGGTCGCCCGCGCGGTCGATTTCGGCGATTTGGAGGCGGTCCGGGTCGAAGTCGAGATGACGCATAACTACCTGAACCTCGCGCTCGAGCATCTGGCGGGCGGCGACTTGCAAGCTGCGATCGAACATCTGCGCGACACCCATCTGAAGCTGCTCTTTCGCCTGGGCGTGAGCTTGACGATCGATCTGCGCACCTCCGCCGAGGCTACGCAGCGCAAACTCGGCCTCTCGGTCGGCAAGGTGCGCGAGATATCGTACCTCGACTCACCATATCGCGAGGCGCTCGCGGGTTTCATGGCGCGGCAGCCGCGGTACTACAGCGCGCTCGACGGCAGCGGCGCAGTCGATATGCGCGATTTCCGCACGATGCGCGATCTGCATCTGAGCTACGCGATTCTCGATCAAGTCGATTCCGCCGCGGAGTTATTCCGTGCGCTGTTCAACATCGAGCTCGGATCGCCGAACTTCCGCGCCCAGATGGCGGCGCGTGAGATTCGCCTCAGCCAGTTGATCGGCACCGCGCTCGCGCGGCTCGGGCTCGACGGCCGGCTCTCGATCGAGCCGATCGAGGGCAGCCGGTTGACCGCGATGCGCGCGGCGATCATGACCGGCGAGCCGGGGCGGCTGAGCGATGAGTTCCGCGCCAGGCTATACAGTGCGCTGGCCGAGCGGCTCGACGAGGCCGCGCGCAAACGCACCGCCGACTTCCTGAATTCCTGTG
>JBGPNU010000286.1:0-4873 GCA_041487675.1 Binatus sp. (SeqCode) | reverse complement strand
GGTCTCGACGATCTTCGCGCGGTACGAGCCGCGGTCAAGATTCCAATTGTCGCGATCGGCGGGATCACCGAGGCGACGGTTCCGGAAATTCTAAAGGCGGGCGCCGATGCGGCCGCGATTATCACCGACGTGCTCGCGGCGGCGGACGTCGGCGCGAAAGTCCGCTCGATCCTCGCGCTCGCGCGGACGCGGTAGTTCGCGCAAGAACCGAGCAATCCAGCAATCTTCGGAATGCGAAACCCAAACTGGGTTTCGCGCTTCCTGTTGGGTTCGGACGATAACATGCGCGGTTGAGTTTTGGGTCGGTTGAATAGTTCGTGATATTTCTTCATACTTTCATACATGAAAAGTATGAAAGCCCGGGTTGCCGAGCGCGGCCAGGTGACCATTCCGAAACGGCTCAGGGAAAGACTGGGAGTGAAGCCCGGTACGGTCCTGGAGTTCAGCGAAGAACACGGACGGCTGATCGCGGTCAAAAGCGCAGGCATCGATCCGGTCAGCGAGGTGTACGGGTGTCTCGGCAAGAGAATCAACACTGACGCCGTCATGGCGCAGCTTCGCGGGCGGAATTGATCACCGCCATTGATACCAATGTCCTGCTGGACGTGTTCGGCGCCGACCCAAAGTTTGCGCCGGCCTCCTCGGAGGCAATCCGGGACTGCCTGAGGGAAGGGGCATTGGTGGCTTCGGAGGTGGTATGGGCCGAGAGCGCAACTGTGTTTGGCGATGCTCGACGTTTTCGAGAGGCGATGCACCGCCTGACGGCCTCGTTTTCACCGATGACGGAAGAGGCGGCGATTAAAGCCGCGGAGGCGTGGCGCCGTTACCGAGCAGGCGGAGGCCGGCGCGACCGGATTGCGGCTGATTTTCTGATCGGCGCACATGCCCTGGTCGCCGCCGATCGTCTCCTCACCCGCGATCGGGGCTTTTACCGTCGATATTTTGCGGGGCTGCGGGTAGTCGATCCCACGAAATGGGCGACGCCGTAAATCTTTAGTCGCCCGAATTATGCGGTGGCCGGTAGTGCGAACGATATGCGCGCAACGCGGTTCAGGTCGGCCCCAAGTGCGGCAGGTCTACGATGCGGGCCAGTCAATCATCCGGCCGGGCGCGGGAATGATCCGCGCTTCCAGCCAAGCCGCTCGGAACGCCTGTAGGAACGCAGCCGCGCGGAGCTGGCGCCGCGTAACCCGCACGATGCAGAATTCGCTATTGGTCTTGAGCGCGCCCGCAGCGGATTCTCCGAACAGCCGGTCACGCGTAAGCAGAACGGTAAATTTCGCCAGCGCCGCCGCGCTCACCAACCTGCCGTTGCTGAGCGCGTTTCCGGCCGCGCGCCACGGCCGAATCGGCCTCGATGCCGAGTTCGCTCAGCGCGGCACCGGCATGTTGGCGTCAAGCAGCCACATGCTCGGAATCGAGCAGCTCCGAGGCGAGCTTCATGATTTCCGGGATTGCCTGTTGCGGAAACGGCCCGTAGGTTTGGGTGATCTCTTCCGCGCTCATCCCCTCCGCCAGGCAAGCCAGCACGAAGGAACCCGACAGGCGCGTGCCCCGGACCGCGAGCTTGCCGCCCAGCAGGTCCGGATCGCGGACGATCCACTTGTACTTTCCGTAGGGTGCCGGCTTCCAATCACCCATGTTCTTCACCGCCACCGATTCTACTCCAGCTCCTCTTGAAGAGCGAAGGCGGATGGTTGCATGCGCGCATTAGTTCCTCACCTGCGACCACGCCGACATCAGCCCCGGATCGTTTCACGCGACATAGCTTTTGACTAGGCGGTGGCGGGGACTGGTGCGCTGGCCTTGAGAGACTGCTCTGACTCGAGCGATCGGCATGAGAATGTGACTGCCGCGCCGGCCAGGCACATCACGACGAAGACTTCGAAGGCGCTCGTATAGCTGCCGCTCAGATCGTAAATCTTGCCGGCGCCGACCGGACCGACGAATGCGCCGATCGTATTGAAGATGCCGGCGATTCCGCCGATCGAGCCGAACCGCTTGAGTCCCAAAGACTCCGCCACCAGCATCGGAACCAGCACCAACGGCGCGCCGAGCGAAAGTCCGAAAATCAGCACGAACGGGATCAGCACACTGGTTCGCGCCGCGCCGAAAATCAGCAGCATCCCGATGCTCGCGGCAATGAAATTAACGGTCAGAGCGATTCGCGCGCTCACGCGATCGGCAAACAAGCCCATCCCGAGCTTGCCGAAAGCGGCAAACACGTAAACAAGGCTCATCATGCCCGCGGCGAACGACGGCGTGTACCCGAGTTCGGTGAGATAGGTGATCAGATGCAATCCCGCGCCGGCCGCGACCGCGGCGAAAAAGAACTGCGCCGCGGAAATCATCCAAAATGAACGCGTGCGAATCGCCTCGCGCATCTCGAAGCCGGGCAACGCGTCGCTCGCTTGCGAAACGCTGACGCCCTCGGCCTGCGGGGGGCGGGTCCGCACCACGATGATTATCAACGGGATGACGATGACGAACATCGGGATCGCGAGCGTGACGTAACCAGCGCGCCATCCGCCATGCGCGATCGCGACGTTTCCAACCATCGTCATCAAGGCGCCGCCGAGCGAGGTGCCCGCGAACGCGATACCCATCGCGAGTCCGCGCCGGGCGCCGAACCAGTTGGCGATCACCAGCGAACAGGGCAGCAGCGTCGATGCGCCGATGCCGACGCCGAGCAACACATAGGCGGCGAACAGCGGGCCGAATGAATCGACGCGGCTCGCAATCAGGAAAGCGCATCCGGTCATGACGACGCCGCCGACCATGACGATGCGCGCCTCGACGCGATCGAGCAGCCATCCGATAAGCGGTGCGCTGAGACCGGCGGAAAGCGGCAGCGCGGCGCCCTGCAAGGTCGAGAGTTGCGCGCGCTTCCATCCGAAATGTTTCAGCAGATGCGGGAAGAACAACCCGCCGGTGTTGTAACCGGAGCCGAACACCAGCAGCAGCGTGACGAACAGGCTGGCGACGATGATCCATCCCTGTCGTTCTCTATGCGTCATCGAAGCCTCTCCCGATAGGGGTTTAAGCGCGAAATGCGCCGCTGCTGCGGGGCGCGCTCAGATTTATAGCCGCACCGCGACGAATCGTCGAGAGCTAAAATCGCAAGGCGGCCGCGTAACCGGGTGAGAGTATGACTACTCGAGCGCGGTAATCGGGATGAAGCCTTCGAGTCCGTTCTTCATTCGGATTTTCATGTAGTTCAGCGAGAGGCCTACGACGTGGACGTTGCGGCTCTTATGAACTTCGGCGAGTTTTTTGCCCCATCGGTTGGGCTTGTCGAGCACCGCCGCGTCGTGGGTGAGCACAAAAACCTTGTCAGTCGGGGAAACCATCGAAACCGCGACTGGATCGAGATAGCCGGTCTGTCCGTCCTTGAGCTTCACCTGCAAATAGTAGTGGGTCGAACCCGTCACAACCACGAATTTGTCTTTGGTCACGCGCTCGAGGTGTTTGGCGGTTTTAGATGGCGCGGAATATACCCACGAATCCTCGACCAATTTGAGCCGAGCCTGGGCCGGTTCTACCTCGGGTTCGCGGATGCTTGCCTTCGCCAATCTGTGATGAGTCGCGGGCTTCGGTTTCGCCGCGGGAGCGGTGGTCGTAGCGACTCCCGCGGGCGACGGAGTATTCGCGGAGGCCGGCGACTTGGAAGGAGCGGGCGCGCTCTCGCCGCCTGAGTGAACGATCGATGTTGCGGGAACGTCTTCCTCGCTGCCGGCGGCATACGCCGACGCTGAAATCACGAGCATCGCGACCGCCACGACGATCAGCGCCGGTATCCGCACATATCCAAAGCCACGATAAACCATCTTGCTCCGCTCCTCTGCCTGCGCACCTATCTTAACAACTGCCGCACACCGTGCATCTTACGACGTCACAGGGCGGACTCTGATGCTCGTGATGCGCCTTCTTGCGCTCGGCGAGCAGAAACCATTTGTGAATATGATGATCGATGAAGTCCCACGGCAGCAGCTCGTCGTGAGCGTAATGCCGAGTGACGAAAAAATCGGGGTCCGGCAAATCGGAGTTTCCGGTTTCGGCCTCGCGATGAATCTTCACCAGCTCATGCCAGATGGGACCGGCGCCGTCGCATCCCGCGGCTTCGAGCCGTTCGAGGATAGCGCCGACGCGCCGATCGCCGCGGGAAACCATGGTCTGGAAATACGCCTCACGCGGTGATTCAGCGTCAAGCTCGACCTGTCCAAGCCGAACCAGCCGCGCCCGCAGCATCGCGACCTTGCGCTTGATCGATCGCGCGTCATCCATCGGATCCCACTGAAACGGGGTCCACGGCTTGGGCACGAAGGGATTCAGCGACACGGTCACCGAGCCGATGCGGGTTCGGCGCGCGCGGGCGCGCTCGAGCACGCGGGCAACCAGATCGGCGATCGCGAGCACGTCTTCGTCGCGCTCCTCGGGCAGTCCGATCATGAAGTAAAATTTCAGGTTGCCGACGCCCTCGCCAAGCATCATGTCGGCCGCATTCAAAATCTCGGCCTCGGTCAGGTTTTTGTTGATGACCTTGCGCATCCGCTCGCTGCCGGCCTCGGGCGCGACGGTCACGCTCTGACTTCCGCCGCGAGCCAACGCAGACGCCAGCGCGGGCGATATGCAATCGGCCTTCAATGACGACGGCGAGAGCCGCCCGCCGCGATCGACCACTGCCGATGCGATTTCCGCCACTCCGGGCACGCTCGCCATCTCGGCGCCGACCAGGCCGATCACGCTGCGCTCGGTCAGGCCGCGTTCGGCCTCGCTGATGAGTTGCTGCGGCGCGCGATAGCGAATCGGCCGGTACATGAAGCCGGCCGCACAGAAGCGGCATCCCCATTGGCATCCGCGGCTGGCCTCGACC
>JBGPNU010000285.1:0-4875 GCA_041487675.1 Binatus sp. (SeqCode) | reverse complement strand
TGAAAGTCGAATCCGTTGCCTACCCGAAAATGCATCGCAACTCCCCTAACCCTGGCGCACGGGCGATTCCTATGGATGCATATATTGAACTGCGGCCGCCCGCGTTGACAATCGCGATCTCACCCGCCAAGCTTTTCTTATTGCCCAGCAGGAGGATCGCTCGCGATGCCCGCGTTTGCCAAGAGTCCAAAATTCATCATAGGCACGCTAGTGGTGCTGTGGGTCGCATACATCATTTACGCGAACTTCCAGCCGAAGACCGTGGATTTCTACCTTCTTCCGTTCGGCGTGATTATACAATTCAAGCTCTCAACCGTTATTGTTGGCGCCGCGATCTTCGGAGTCCTCGCCACGCTGATAATTCAGTTCTTGTGGCGAAGACCCTCGAACGAAGCATCTTCGGTAAGCGCACCGATCTCGCCGGCGCCGGCGCCAAGAAGCAAGACCGTCGCATGAGCGCCAGCCTTGAGTAGGCTCTCCGCGGACGGACCGATCAGGAGACCATCGGCGCGCGATAGCGAACTCAAAATCCCCGAGCCCTGATTGCCCGTCGGCGTTGCGGTCAAGCCGTCTCCGTCGCGCTCGATTTTTACCCGCACGAATTCAGTCAAGTCCTTCGCGATTTTGATATCGACGGCGCATCGCGCCTTTACGCGCGGGAGCCCGACGGCGCGCCGCCCCGTCATCTTGAGCAGCGCGGGACGCGCGTACAGGTAAAAACAAACCATCGTTGAAACGGGATTGCCCGGCAACCCGAAAATCGGGCGGTAGCCGACGGTGCCAAACTTGAGCGGACGGCCCGGTTTCTGCGCGACGCCATGGAAAAGTTGACGCATCCCGAGTTCGTCGAGCACGCCTTTGACGTGATCGAACTGCCCAACCGATACGCCGCCGGTCGATAGCACTGCGTCGAATTGCATCGCCTCGGTCAAGCGTGCGCGAATCTCGTCGGGCCGGTCGCGAGCAACTTTCAGGATCGTGGGCTCGCCGCCTGCCTCGCGAATCGCACCCGCGAGCGCGTAGGCGCTGGAGTTGACCACTTGCGCTCCCGACGGACGCTCGTCGATATCGACCAGTTCGTCGCCGGTCGAAACGATTGCGACGCGGGGACGGCGGACAACCTCGACCATCGCGCGATTCACCGCCGCGAGCATCCCAAGGTCAGCCGGGGAGAGCATCTTGCCTGCGCTGATCACGAGTTCGCCCTGGCGCAAATCCTCGCCGCGCGGTCGAATGGATGCTCGCGGGGGCTGAGCCGCCAGAATCTCGACCCAATTGCCAGTGCCACGAGTTCGCTCGACTTGGACTATCGTGTCTGCGCCCTCGGCAATCGGTGCGCCGGTCATCGTGCGGGTCGCCTCGCCCGGTTTCAGGCGATGGATCGGCATCTGGCCGGCGCCCACCGTCTCGACCACGGCGAGCCTCACAGGATTTGCCTCCGACGCCTTGGCGATGTCGGCGGAGCGGACTGCGTACCCGTCCATGGCGGAGTTGTCGAAGCCCGGGATGTCGCGCGGCGAGCGAATCTCCTCGGCAAGGACGCGGCCGCACGCGTCGAGAATCGGAGTCCGCTCGACGCCAAGCGGAGCCACGCTTTCGAGGACGATTTCGAGGGCCTGGTCGGCGGTAATCATTCGGGGTGATCTTGCCGGCTGATCTCGGCTGATTTTCGCGGGCATTCGATCGCGAGCCAAAGAATACCCGCGTTTCAGTCGCGATTGAACCGTCGCGAGCACGGAACCAGGGCGCGGACCGGCGCGCGGAGTGAAAAAGTGAAAAGTGAAACAGGATGCGGTTAGAAGTCGATTCGGTGGCCGGCGCTGGCGTGGCTCTCGACCGGGACGCGTACGCTGTAAACGCGCTCATAGGGAGGAACGACGTCACGCAGCAGGGCTGGGTTGAGTTCATGGAGATGCTGCAGGGTCGTGCCATGATCAAGCGCCACGCGGCTGAGCGGCGTGCCGCCACTCACGCTCAGCATCCGATACGGCGCAGGTTCGTCGAGCTTGATGGTCGTAACGCCGTAGGTATCGGCGTGATGCGCGATATATGCGACCGCCATGAAGCGGCCGAGCAATCCGCGGGTTCGGCGCGGCAGGCGGTTGCCAAACCTCTCCATGTTGGGTCCGCGCAACGACCAAAAGCGGTCGATCGCTCGGTCGCCGTTGTTCCATGCGACCAGGGTCATCGGCCAATCGTCGCCGGCCTCGTCGTGCAGGGTGGCCAGATACTCGGCGGCAGCCTTGGTGGACATCACGGGGTCGCGGCGCTCATCGACGTAGCTATCGATATGAAGGCCAAAGCGACGGGCGGTATTGCTATTGAACTGCCAGGGACCTTTGCCGCGCCTGGAAAACTCGCTTTCTGCGAAGGCCAGATAAACCAAGTCGTCGGGCAGGCCGTAGCTTCTGAGCACCCGAACCATGTCGGGCAGGTAGGGATGGCTCCGGTCGAAAGTATCCTGCAGATGGTCCGGTGAGTTGAGGAAGTCCGAAAGATAGCGCCGCACGAACTGGTTGAGACGAATCGGGAACGGGGCAACCGGCCTGGGCAAGGGCAGCACAAACGGCGAGGCGACCGGCTGGGCGCCTGCTTCGGCGGGGGTCTCGAGCGCGAATCCGCTGCTCTGACCGACCAGGCTCGGCGTCGGGGAGTCCATCAGGACGGCGGCGTCCGGCCCGTCATATTCGTCGGCCAGAGCGCGATTGGATGCCGCACCGGGGACGAGCAGGGTCGCCGTCAGCAGCGAAAACATCAGATAGATAGTCTTTGTTCTAGCCATTCTCCCCCGAGAAGTCTTGCCCACCCTACCGACCAAGGGGACCTGAATCAACCCAGTGGCAGTGGATAAGCTATTAAAAAGTCTAATGTATAATACTGTCGAAATTGATTAGCGCTTGCAGATGCTCATGAATTTCGTCGACACAGTAAGATTCGCACCGTAAATTTAGCCGGTCGAGTTCTTTATGTTACTTTGGCTCAGGCAAACCGGAGCTTGGACCTAGCCGAGAAGCTTAAATTGAATCTTTGGCGCGACATTATAGACAGCCTGACCGACGCGATCCTCGTGCTTTCCCCCACGATGGAACCCCAGGTGGTCAACCCGGCGGCAGAAACGATGCTGGGAGTCTCGCAGGTGAACGCCTCGACGGTGGCAGACTTGGTCCGGCAGAACGATTGGCTGGGAAGAATGGTGGGGACTTGCCTAGTCAGCGGTCAGGACCTGGGCGATCCGGAGACTGTGCTCATGATCGGTCCGCGGGAACTGACGGTGCGGGCCGAGGTTGCGCCATTGCTCGGCGCCGAGGGGCGTCCGGGCGGAGTCGTCGTGCTGCTCCATGACCTGTCGCACGAGAAAGGCGCAGCCGAGGCGGCCTCGGGCGGAGACTTGAGCCTCAGGTTGTCGCCGGCCGGCCTGGCTCATGAGGTCAAGAATCCACTTACTGGAATCAAGGGCGCCGCGGAGCTGATGGCGGGGATGTATCCCGACGACGGACGAGCGCAGCAATACTGCGGCGTGATCCTGACTGGGGTGGAGCGGATAACCTCGCTGGTCGAGCAGGTGCTGGCGGTCAGCGCACCGGGCCGGATGGCCCAGGAGCCGGTCAATATCCATCAGGTCATTCACTCTGCGATGAGGATGGCGGGGCTGTTTCCAAATCCACCGGCCGACTTGATCGTAATCCAGGACTTCGATCCGAGCCTGCCCGACGTCGTGGGCGATAGTGGCGCGTTGGAGCGGGCGTTCCTGAATCTGATCAAGAACGCGGTGGAGGCGATAGGCACCTCGGGGACGATTCGGCTGCATACGCGAATCGAGACCGAATTCCATATGACGACCGAGGGGCGCCGTCGGCAGTTCATCCGGGTCGAGGTAAGCGACAGCGGCGCCGGTATCTCGGAAGAGCAGCTAGCGCAGCTATTCACCCCATTCTTCACAACCAAGCCGGCGGGAACCGGCCTCGGCCTGGTGCTATGCCAGCGAATAATCGGACTCCACGGCGGCCGCCTATGGGCGCAGCGTGGAGGCGTCGATAGGGCCAAGGGAGGTGGCGCATCGAAGGACGGAATGACCTTCAAAGTAACCATTCCGGTGATAACGCCCGCAGACCGCCCAAGCTGACGGAACCGAACCGCGTCGAAAGACAACTTTTTTTGTGTCATCCCGAGCGAAGCCGAGGGACCCCGGATCCTAGCCTCGCCCGTTGTCGGGAGAGGCCGACGCGGGTCCGCGCGCGTCGGGTGAGGGACATCTGTGCGGCGCGATTGTCCAACGCGCCGCACAAGTCGAAGGACTCAGGGCGGGCTCTCGACTCCGCAGACGGAGTTTACCCTGAGCTGGTCGAAGGGCTCGGGATGACGGACAGAGAGCAGAGGGAGAAGAAAAAAGATCCGGGGTCCTTCACTCCGCAGACTCCGTTCAGGATGACAGAGGGGAGTTCGATAATCGTGGGCTGCACCCTCACCTAACCTCTCCCGTGAAAATAACGGGCGAGGTAAGACAGCGCCGCTCTCCGGCGGCCCTGCCCATTGGCGACAAGATCGAACATACTGTTACGATTGGTACCCGTGAGCAATACATCCATGGGCGCAAGCGCATACAAGCCAAATTTCGGCGAAGCGACGAAAGATCCGGGCTCGTCAGCGGCGGTTCTGGTCGCTGACGATGATCCCGCGATCCGCCTGGTTTTAAGGCATCGGCTGGAAGCCGACGGGCTGCGCGTCGAGGAAGCATCGGACAGTGCGGCGGCGCTCGCGGCGATCCGCACTAACCGTTTTGACGTCGCGCTGCTCGATATCATCATGCCCGGCGCCGGCGGACTCGAGGTCTTGACCGCGGCGCACGCCGAGGGCGTTCGCACGCTGATTATCGTG
>JBGPNU010000284.1:0-4898 GCA_041487675.1 Binatus sp. (SeqCode) | reverse complement strand
GTTCGATGCCGCCCGGAGACTACGCCGTGCTCGATCACTCCGCGCGCCTGACCGAAGAGCAGAAACAGACGCTCCTGAAGTGGGCCTCGCTGCCTGCGATGCCTGCACATTGACGATATCAAATCCGGCGCCTTGGTGATCACGCTATTGCTGTTCGTTCCGCCGGATTTCTCGTCACTGGACAAAAGGCGCGCCGCTCGGACAGGATGCTGCTAGGACTGAAGCTGGGTTAACGCTTCTGGCCCGCAGGCTGAGGGCGCAAGCTTATGAAGATCAAAACGAACGTTTACGTAATCGTGGCCTCGGCCGTTTTCTGGATCGCGCTGATGGGCGGGGCCTCTGCTGCAAGCAACCCCGTTGCCGGATGGGATACCGATGCGTTCCGCGACCAGAGCACACTCCAAATCATGACTATTGGCCCCGAGGAGGGCGAGCACTGGTCGAATCTGTGGCTGGTCGTTATCGACGGGCAGCTATATGTCCGGCTGGGCGATCGATCGTTCGGGAGAGTTCAGAAAAACACGGCGAGTCCCTACGTGAAGGTGAAGATTGGCGACAAGGAGTTCGACAAGGTCCGACTGGAGGCGGCGCCCGATATGACCGACAAGGTCGCAGCCGCGATGGCCGACAAGTACTTCATGGATATTCTGGTTCGGCACGCGTCGCATCCGATGACGGCGCGCCTGGTTGCGGAGTCGACTTTGGTCCGTGGGAGCAAGTTGCAACCAGCAGCGACAACGCATAGCGATGTACCGCGCATGAAGCCAGATGTTAATCGGCGGGCGGTGGCTGCGCGCTGAGAGCGACGCGATGACGTGGGGTCGTCACCTGCAGATCGATTTCCAATTCTCCTCTATTGGCGCCGCGCCAGCCTGAGGGTGCAGAAAAGACCGCTGTGGTCGGAATAGGGGACATCGGCCCGCTGATTCGCGATGAGATCGAGGTTTGCCGAAACAGTCCACGCGTGTGAGTTGGCAGCGACGATGTAGTCAATCCATTCGGGGCGTTCGTCATGGGAGTCCGCAGTCGTTCCGCGGTTGCATAGCTCGCGCGCTCGGCAGTCAGATCCGTCCCGAGTGCCGCGACGAGTGAGTAGAGAGACTCGCGCGAGTCTGTGTTGAAATCTCCGGCAACTATCGCGGGTAGCGATGCATGGAAATGCGACACGATCTCGCGAAGCTCGATGAGCTGCGCTTCGCGAACTTCGGCATAGTCGCTGCCCGGATATTGTGACTGGAGATGAGTATTGACAGCGCAGATGCGCTGTTCGCCGCGCTCAAGCTCCACAGTCAGAATGCCCTTCCCGCCAAGTCCATCGCCCTCCCAGACTTTCCATGCCGGCGCGCTCGCGGCGAAGGCGTGAAACTCCGGCGCTGCGCGCGCGCGCCATCCCGCAGAGGCGCTGACAAATGCGAGCAGTCCGCCCCTGGGACCGCCGCTCCGGCGCTTGATGCAAATTGGAATCCAATCGGGTTGCAGCGCCAGGGTGAGACGATCGACTTGCGAGCCGAGCCAGACTTCCTGTAATAGCGCAACCTCCGGCGACAGTTCGCGCATTTTCGCGCTTACCCGATCCATCCGGCCGCCGGGATCTTTGGACAACGGCCACGCCAGTCCGTGCAGGTTCCACGACAGAACCTTAAGGCAGATGTGCGCATGGCGAGGACTGCGCATCGAGGCGGTCATTCCCGGCTTAGGTGTCTTTGCAATCACAACTCTATGATCCGCCCGTCCTCTGCGTATTCAACCTCCAGTTCCCCAACACGGCGCAGCATATCTTCGCTCATGTGTGTGAGTACCAGTCGCCGGCATCCGAGCCGCTCGCGATGGTCCAGTAATGTCCGATAGTCGAGATGGTACTTGATCCTTTTGTCGAAGAAATACGCTTCGCACACGAAGAGATCTGTCTCGCGAGCAGCGTCGATCAGATTCTCGCTCCATTCTGTGTCACCGGAATACGCGATCACCTTGCCTCCGTACTCGATGCGTAAAGCGTAAGGAGGGGCTCCGCAAGCATGCTCGACAAGGAATGGTGTTACAGTGGCCGGCCCGATTGGGCTGGCTACGCGGTCGCCGAGTTCAACGAACTCCACTACGAAACGCCGCGAGACACGCGAAGAACCCGGGAAAAGGACCTCCATCGCCGACTCTACGCGATCCTGCACGCCTGGCGGCCCGGCTATCACAAGCGGCCGCATCCTGCGGTTAAACTGCCCGTCCAGGATGAGGAAAGGAACCCCACCGAAATGGTCGCCGTGCAAGTGGCTGAGAATGATCCAGCCGATCTTGGAGGCGTCTACGCCCGAACGCTTCATCGCAATCAACGACGACGTACCGCAGTCGATAAGAACCGGATCGGACATCCCGGCGAGAAGCATGCATGTCTGGAGGCGTCCGCCGCTTCCGAATGCATCTCCCGAACCAAGAAACTGAAGCCGTATGCGGTCCATCGGCTTACCTCCGCGACTGACCTGTGCGTTGACTAGACTAGCCCAACTCAAAACGGCCCCACCACCATGTGATCTGCGCGACAAGCTGCCGCACATCGGGTCGATTTCTCAACTCCCGGTCGTACTAGTTTCGCGGGACGGATCAGTTGGCAGATAAACTTGGGGCAGGTCACCACTTCAGTCTCCCCCTCACATAGCTCGCCGCGAAGCCCAGGGCCAAAAACGCCACGATCGTCGGCCCGGTCGGAAGATCAAACCAGTACGACGCGAATATCCCGAGCAAGCTGCACGTCAGTCCGAGGCTGGCCGCGACTATAAACGCGACGCTTAGGCTCCCCGCGACCGACAATGCCGCCGCGCCCGGCGCTACCAGCATCGTGAATGTCAACAGCGCGCCCACGCCGCGAATCGCGATCGCCACCGCAACTCCCGCCGTCACGTAGAAAATCGTGTTCCACACATCGACCCGGATTCCGAGCGCGCGCGCCATGTCCGGATCGTACGCGACGATCAGGAATTCCTTGTACGCGAAATATTGAATTGCGATTACCAGCGAGGACGCCGCCAGCATCGTCCACAGCAGCGGCACCGGCACGGTCAGAATATTTCCGAACAGGACGTTTACGATATCGGCCTCGCCACGCGGCGCTTTGACGATCAGCAACACCGCCGCCGCCGACCCGCCCGCATACAGCATCCCGATCAGCGCTTCCAGCGGCAGCCGCGGCGAATCCGCAACTCGCGATAGAACCAGAAACGTCAGCACCGTCAGCACCAGCGCGACCGCGAACGGCTCGTATTGCAGCAGGACCGCCAGCGCCACTCCCGCCGACGAGATCTCCGCGACCGCCGCGCCGACAAATACGATTCGCCGCAGCACCACGTAGACGCTGAGCGGCGCCAGGCCGAGCGCCACCAGAACGCCTGCGAACAGCACGTGGCGCATGAAGGGAATCGCCAGCAGATCCATCTATTCCCCTCCCTCGTACGCGCGCGCCAACATCCCGGGCGACAACATCGTTTGCTTGTCGCCGATCAGCATCCCGCCGCCGCGCGTGATCAACGCGACCCGCCGCGCAAAGTGCTCGATCGCGCTCTGCAGATGAGTCACGAAGACGATTGTCGTCGATCGTTCGCGCTGCAGGTCGAGCAGCAGCTCCATGATCGCGCGCTCAGCCTGCACGTCCATTCCGTTGGTGGGCTCGTCGAGCAGCAGCGCTTCCGGCTCTCCCGCGAGCGCGCGCGCGATCAGCACGCGCTGTTGCTGTCCGCCGGAAAGTTGCCGATAGGGCACGTCGACGCGGTCGGCCATCCGGACCCGCTCCAGGCACGAGCGCGCCATCTCGAAATCGCGGAGGCTCGCCGCGCGCATCGCGGGGATCAATCCGTAACGTCCCATCACCGCCACTTCCAGTGACGACAGTGGAAAATGCGGATCGAGCCGCTCGCGCTGCGGGACGTAGCCGAAGCGCGGCGGTTCACCGTTGCTCCCCGGAAATTCGATCGCACCCCTAAGTGGCGGCACCAGCCCCAGGATGGCCTTGATTAGCGTGGTCTTGCCCGACCCGTTCGGACCCATGACGCCGAGAAAATCACCGCGCTCGATCGTGAAGTCGAGCTTGTCGAGCACCACTCGCCCGCGGTAGCCGAGCGTCAAGTCGCGGCCGCGAACCAGATTAATTGCCATGGCCACTGAACGCCTTCACGAACTGGCTCACGACGTAATCGATCATCGAGATGTAATCCTTCTGCGCGGACGTTCCGCCCACGTCGATCGTCAGATTCAGGCACGGCACGCCGGCCTCAGTCCCGATCAGTTGCGCGATCGAAACGTCGTAGTAAGGCTCGGTGACTATCGCGCGCACCTTTTCCTTCTTCGCGATCTCGATCACTTCCTGCACCCGCGAGGGTGACGGCGCGAACCCCGGCTTGTTCTCGATCGTAGCCGGAATCGTGAGCTTGTAGGCGCGCGCGAAGTAGCTCCACGATTCGTGATACGGAATGAACGCGCTGCCTGCGAAGGGCGCCATCTCGGCGTCCCATTTTTTCTCCGCCGCCGTCAGCCGCTCGCCGAACGTCTTCAGGTTGCCCGCGAAGTAGTCCTTGTCCGCCGGATCGGTGTAAGAAAGCGCGTTGAACACGTTCTGCGCCATGATTCGCCCGGCCTCCGGGTCGAGTTGGTAATGCGGATTTCCGTACGGGTGAATATCGCCGAAGCTGTAATCCACGCGCCCCTTCGGCACGTCCATCAGCGGAATCCCAACCGAGACCTGCGCCTTCACCAGGTCCGAGTTATTGGCCTCGTTGACCAGGTCGCGGGCCCAGTCCTCGAGTCCGAGTCCAATTTGCATGAACAGTTTTGCGCGATGAACTTTGAACAGGTCGCTCGGGCGCGGCTGATAAAAGTCCGCGTTGAAGCCGCCCGGCACCAGCGCCTCGACCTCGACT
>JBGPNU010000283.1:0-4912 GCA_041487675.1 Binatus sp. (SeqCode) | reverse complement strand
GATGCCGTTCGACCGCGAACGCGCGCAACTCGAGTCGCTCGAAGACGCGCTCGGCGAACTTGCCCAGGGTCGAAGCGTCTTGATGTTCCCCGAAGGCACCCGCTCGGCCGACGGCGAAATACATGAGTTCAAGAGCGGCGCGGGATTCCTTGCGCTGCGCGGCAGATGCGATGTGCTGCCGGTGCTGATTCGCGGTACCCATGAAGTGATGGGCAAGGGCAGTCTCGTCCCGCGGCGCCATCCGGTCGAAGTCCGAATCGGCCGCGCGATCACCGCGGCCGAAATACGTGAGCTTGCCGACAGTTCCGAAATCGCCGGAGCATATCGCAAACTCGCCGACCTTATGCGCGAGACCGTCATCGCACTCGCCGGCTCGCAACGAAAATTGCAATTGGCCGCGCCGAAGGCCCTTCCCGCACCTTCCCCGGTTCCCGAATCGCCGCAGCCGACCAGCGACAAAGCTTATCGATCGCACGAACATCCGCGCGGACACGCCAAGGCTTGACGGTTTTATCTGCCAGATTCGCCTCGAGCAGGTTCGCATCTAGGATGATGCTTCGGTTTCGCATCGCCGTGGCGGCAATGCTTGCGCTGGTCATGCTGAGTGGTTCGTCCGCGCTCGCATGGGACGCGAAAACGCATCGCGAGATCACTCTGCTCGCGATCGAAAAGTTGCCGCCCTCGACGCTGAAAGATTTCTTTGTCGCCAACCAGGCTCATCTTCTGTATTACTCGGTCGAACCCGACGTACTCAGAGAGAAATATGGCGACGAGTCCGAAGCGATCCGGCATTACATCAATCTCGAGTATTTCGGCCCTAATCCATTTCCCGCGCTGGTTCCCGATCTCGCCGCGATGAACAAACGCTTCGGAATATCGACCGTCCGCCGCGCCGGCACGCTGCCATGGACGATCGAACAATTCTCGGATGCGCTCAAGCAGGCGTGGTCTCGTGGAGATTGCGCGGAAGTATTGAGGCTCGCCGGCTTCCTCGCGCATTACGTCGGCGACGCGAGCCAGCCGCTGCACACGACGGTTCATTTCGATGGCTACGAGGGCGACCGCGGGGTCCACATGCGAATCGAGCGCGCGGTTGACGATAGCGCTCGCATGCTCGGCGACGCCGCCGCCGGCCACATTCAGTTGCTCGCGAACCAGACTCCGTGGCTCGCCGCGATCGAGGAAATCCGCGCGAGCAACTCGCACGTCGATCAGTTGCTTCAGGCCGATCGTGCAGCGCGCAGTTTATGGCCGCGAAATCGCTCCGAGTACGACCGCGCGTTACTCAGTCGGACTCGCGCAATCCTGGTCGATCAAATCGCGCTCGCGGCGTCTGTACTGACCTCAATATGGCTCATGGAATGGAAACAGGCGGGCCCGGGTTTAATTTGCACAGACCCGGCCGGCTATCCGGCAGCCTCGGCTATACCCCGATGACGCTGGAATACCAGCCTCGTGGATGGGTACATTTGGGTTATGGTTGATTGGTTCAGCAAACGGGCCGAACACGATCCGCGACCGACTCGCGGCGGCCGCCGCCCTTCCGTCAGCGTAATATCGAGCGAGCTGCTGGTCGGCGAATATCCCGGCCAGGACGATATCGGCTGGCTGAAGGACACCTACGCAATTACCGCGGTTCACAACCTCCAGGACGACGATGACCTACGCATGAACGGCCTGGACCCGGGGCTCCTCAGGAGCGAGTACGACGCGCACGGAATCGACTATGTTCGCACCCCGATCCAGGATGGCAGCGCCGACGCGATGGCCGAGCGGCTCGAAGCCGCGCTGCACGATCTGTGCGAGCTGGTCGATTCGAGCGGACGTGTTTACGTGCATTGCAACGCCGGAATGAATCGCGCACCGACGCTCGCAATCGCGTTTCTTCGCGCGTATCGGCAGATGTCGCTGGATGAAGCGATGATGCTGGTCAAGAAGCAACGCGCGTGCGGTCCATTCATGACTGTGCTCGAAGATTATTTCGGGCCGCGCGATTACAAGCCGGACAAATGACTTGACCTCACCAGGTGCAGCCGGAAGCTTGCCGCGCGCCATCCCGCGCCAGAAAATTCTCACGGCATGCGCCTGGGGCGTGCATCTATACACAGCGTTGGGCGCGGCGCTCGGCCTGATCGCGATATTCAGCGCGGCGCACCACGACTATCGCACCTCGTTCCTGGCGATGGGTGCAGCGGTGATCATCGATTCCAGCGACGGTCCGCTCGCCCGGATGCTGATGGTCAAGCTGCGAGTGCCGTCGTTCGATGGCGCGCTGCTCGACAATATCGTCGATTACCTGACCTACACGGTCGCGCCGGTGTTCCTGATGCTCGAGGCGGGGATCATTCCGAATTCGCGATGGGGCCTGGGGCTGGCATGCTTCGTCATGCTCGCGAGCGTTTACGGATTTTGCCAAACTCACGCCAAGACCGACGATCACTACTTCCTCGGCTTCCCAAATTACTGGAACCTGGTCGCGTTCTATCTGTTCTGCCTCGGCTTCGGAACTCGATTCAATGTCGCGGTCCTGCTTCTTCTCGGCGTGATGGTCTTCGTGCCTGTGAAGTACATTTATCCAAATCGGACCGAGCAACTCCGTCCACTCACACTGACACTCGGAATAATCTGGGCAGTCATCACGGTCGCGATGCTCTTGATGTTGCCCACCGTGAATCGCGTGATGCTGTGGGCGGGGCTGAGTTTCATCGCATACTACTTGATCGCATCGTTCATCCTCCATGCACGCGCCGCACTCCACGGGAAAAACCTGGCAGCGTCGATCTGAATGTCCGAATCCATGCTTGATCGCCCAAGTCCCGCGCCCGATTCATGGCTCGAGGTGATCGATTCCGATTCGCCGCTTCTGCTGATCGCACCGCACGGCGGACGCGCGGAGCCGCGCACCCGCTCGCTCCTGAATCCCAAGGTCAACGACCTTCATACCGCCGACATCACGCGCGCACTTGCGATTCGCCTTGACGCGTCGGCGCTAATCAACATCGGGATGGATCGCAACCGGCTCGACTGCAACCGCCTCTCGCAGATAATCGAGCACGCGCCGTGGCTGCTCGAGGTGATCGCGGAGCGAGTAGCCGCGATCGTCGCCCGCCACGGCCGCGCGACCGTGCTGCTCGTTCACGGATGGAACATCATCGAGCCGCGCGTCGATCTCGGCCTCGGTCTGCGTAACTTTGGCGGCGAACTGCGCCCACCGGGTTCGGCTTGCGTCTCGGCCAGCGACGATTTCATCAACGGCCCGTTAACCGATCTGGCGGAGCGGCTGCGCGGGCATGGAATCAAGCCAAGCTACGGGATGCGCTATCCGGGCGGCGGTCTGCAGAACCTGCTGCAGGCATTCTCCTCGCGCCATCGCGAAAGCCCCGTCGCCGCACTCAGAAAAATTTCCGAAACTTCCGTCAGCGGCGTAGTCGATGCGGCGCAGCTCGAATTGTCGGTGGCGCTCAGGATGCCCGGCGAGTTGCGAGCGCGATGCGAAGACGCCATCGCCGCCTCCTTCTCGGCAAACGGCACTGCGAGCCGTCCGGCGACTACTCCGATCGTCGTCAATCGCGCGCCTCGACCGCGCATCGCAAGGCCGGAAATCGGCGCGGCCGCGACTGTGGCGGCGCCGGGCCGGGTCGGCATCGAGTTCTTCGATCCCATTCGGCGCATCGGCGCAATGGCAAGCTTCGATGTCGGCGGTGCGGGCATGGGCGCGCGAATCATGGTCCTGTTCGATAGCCGCCGCGCGGCACTGTTCACCGCCGAGGGCCGGCCCACACGTTCCGAAAGCTCCGTCGCGCACGGTCCACTATCGCTCACGCGCGACAGCGACAGCGATTCGATCGTACTTTCCTTTCGTGGCCCGGCCGTGATCGTTCCCGATGCGGCCGCGTACTTGAGTATCGAACGCGCGTTGGCGTCGGGCAGGCTCGATGGCGCGATGGAAGTGCAGGTCCGTTTCGAGATCGAATCCGGCGGCGCTGACGGTGACTTCAGCTTCGACCGAATTCTGTCGTCGCCTGCCGACGCGTCAACGACGCCCTCTTCGAGCGCCGCCTTCGGCCGAATTGCCGGAACCGTTTGCGTGGACGGCGCCGCGCTGACCGTGACCGGCTATGCGCGCGCGGGGATGTCTTTCACTGGACTCGGACCACAGAAATTCACCGCGCGCCGGATGCTATGGGCATGCTTCGAAGGAACCGGGGCGCCGCGCGCGCTCGAAGCCCGATCGGTCGCGAGTCGCGATGCGCCGCCGACCCGGACCGCGAGGATTCTCCGCGCCGACGGATGGTCGTCTTGCGATCTTCGCGAACTTTCAATCGACACAGCCTCGGTCGAAGAGCCGCCGGATCGTATTTCTGCATCGATTGCCCATCCCGACGGATCGATTTTCGACCTCGAGGGCAGCGTCGAATGCTTCATCCCGCTTTCACGCCCGGGACCCGAGGATTCGCGCATCTACACGTCGCTCGGTTTCGCCGCCTTCCGCTCCGGAGCGCATCGCGGCGCCGGCATGTTCGAGTATTCGCGCCGCGCCGAGTCGGTCATGACCGGCGCTGACGACACCGAGGATTCGGATGCGGATTAATGATGATTCGGATACGGATTGAGGGTGCGTCAGGCCGGCGTTTGCGCGGCGCGGGCGCGGGTAGCGATCATCGCTTCGACCTGGCTCGCGAGATCGATGAGGCCCTTGCCGGTCGGCGTGGAAGCGTACTCGCGCACGAACAATGTGCCGCGATCGCTGCTGTCGGCCAGGCGCGGCTCGAACGCAAGCCGCGCGATGATTGGGACCTTGTGTTCGCGCGCGACTCCGTGCAAATCGCCCTCCGGCCATAACGGCCTCACCGAGCGGCACCCGTCGCAATTAAATCCGATCATGTTCTCGACGATTCCCACAATCGGCGCG
>JBGPNU010000282.1:0-4913 GCA_041487675.1 Binatus sp. (SeqCode) | reverse complement strand
TGCTGCGCAACCCGGAGCGCCAGCGCAAGATGGGCGAGACGGCCAAGCGTCTGGTGGACGACAGCCGCGGCGCCACCGCCCGCGCACTCGCAGAGATAGCCAAATATCTGGGTGGTGCGGTGCGATGAATTTTCCGCCGTTGATTCGAGCGCTGCTCTGGCCGCTTTCGCTGCTTTACGGCGCGGTAGTGCAACTTCGCGCCGGGCTCTACGCACGCGGATGGCTCAAGCAGAAGAGATTGAAGGGCGTTGTCGTCAGCGTGGGCAACATCACCGTGGGCGGCACAGGCAAGACGCCCATGGTGATCTGGCTCGCGGAGAAATTCCTGGCGGAAGGGAAGCGCGTTGCTATTCTCAGTCGAGGCTATCGCGGGTCAGGTGGCACCAGTGACGAGATCGAGCTGATGAAACACCGTCTGCAAGGCCGCGTGTTGTTTGGCGTTGGCAAAGACCGCTTTGCGGAAGGGAGCCGCCTGGAAGCGTGCGACATCGACGTGTTCATCCTCGATGATGGCTTCCAACACCTCCCACTCGCGCGCGACGTCGATATTCTTCTGATCGATACGACGCGTCCCCTTCGTCAGCAATTTCTCCTGCCAGCAGGCTGTCTGCGGGAACCGGTCTCTGCTGTAAACCGTGCTGATGTGGTGGTATTTACGCGAACGAATCACTCACCCGGATCGGCTCGCACGGTGAAACAATTGCCGCGACTTCCGATCCCGACCTTCCAGTCGGCAACCAAACTAATCGGCTTCGACCGGTATGGCGAGAACACCGCCCAGAGCTTTCCCGAAAAACTTTCGGGGCCCTTTTATGCGTTTTGCGGAATCGGAAACCCCGAGGCATTTTTCCTGGATCTAGAAAAATGGAAGATACCCGTAGCTGGCCGCGTTGCCTTTCGAGACCATCATCCCTACACCGCTGCAGACGGCGTGCAACTGGCGAAAATGGCCGCGCAGGCAGGGGCGAAAGCTTTCGTGACGACCGAAAAGGACGCGCGCAACCTTGGGGAAGTGAAGTTCGAGAGGACGCCGATTTACCTTGCGCGAATCGCCCTTGAAATATCCGACGAGGAAGAGTTTCTCGGCTTGATCAAGACTAAGCTTCATGCGCACCGGGGAGCCGCGGCATGAAGATTCTCATCCGCGCCACCAACTGGGTCGGCGATGCCATCATGGCGCTGCCAGCGTTGCGCGCCGTACGCACCCGTTTTTCCGATGCGCAGATCGCCATTCTCGCGAGGCCCTATGTAGCCGACATTTATCGCGATCAGCAAATCTGCGATCACCTTATTCCTTACGACCCACGCGGCGGGCACGCCGGCCTCTCTGGCCGCGAAAGTCTCGTCGGCGACCTGCGTTCCCAGAAATTCGATTTTGCCCTGCTCCTGCAAAATGCTTTCGACGCCGCTTGGCTCACCTGGCGCGCCGGAATTCCACAGCGAATCGGCTACGCACGAGATGGCCGCAGTCTCCTTCTCACGAAGGCGGTGCCGGTTCCGACGCGCGGTGAAATCCCCGCGCACGAACAGTTTTATTACCTCGAACTGATTCGCCGAGCGGGATGGCTCGACACGCTCGGCGGTGAAAAGTACATCTCGTTGAAGCTTGCACCTGGACTACGAGAGCAAGCGGAGAATCGCCTACTTGCTGCCGGGTCGCGCCCGAAAGCGTTGCGCGTTGCCATCGGCGCCGGCGCATCGTACGGTTCGGCAAAGTGCTGGCCGCCAGAAAAGTTTGCGGAGGTCGCCAACCGTTTGACAGCGCAATTTGACGCAGACGTCATTCTCTTCGGCACCCCTGCGGAAGGCAGCGTCTCCTCCGCCATCGCCGCCGGCATGCGCCGCCCTCCGATCGATCTAGTCGGAAAGACCGTCATCGCCGACCTTCCCGCTCTACTCTCGCAATGCCATCTTTTCATCGGCAACGATTCCGGCGCGATGCACGTCGCCGCCGCTGTCGGCTTGCCGGTTGTCGCCGTATTCGGCCCCACCGATCCACACGGCACCGCGCCGGTCACTCCGCGCTGCACCGTCATCCAGGAAAAGCCCTACTGCAGCCCGTGTTTCCTCCGCCGTTGTCCCACCGATCATCGCTGCATGACGCGCATCACTCCCGACGCCGTCGAAGCCGCCGCGCGCTCCTGGCTCAACTCCCCGGAGGTGTGTCCTGCCTGATTCCACGTCCCTCCGTGCTGCAGTCTTTCTCGACCGCGACGGCACCATCGTCGAAGAAGTGGGCTACTTGAATCATGCCAGCCGTTTTCGTATGTTTCCCTTTGCAGCCGCCGCCATTCGCCGCCTGAATTCAGCTGGACTGCCGGTTATCGTCGTCACCAATCAGTCGGGAGTCGGCCGCGGGTATTTCCCGGAATCGTTGGTGCACACAGTTCATGAACTTATGTCGCAGCAACTCGCCACCGCCGGTGCGCATCTCGACGCGATTTACTACTGCCCGCACACTTCCGCGGATGGCTGCGATTGCAGAAAGCCCAAGCCCGGATTGCTCGAGCGCGCCGCCCGGGAGCATTCTCTGGATCTGCGAAGCTCCTTCGTCGTGGGAGACCGTTACGGTGACATCGAGCTGGGCCAGCGCGCAGGTTCCAGTGGCGTCTTGGTTCGCACCGGCTACGGCGCAGGCGAACTGGCGTGGCACGCTTCCAAGTGGTCTGTGCCTCCCGACTTTGTTGCCGACGATCTCACCGCGGCGGCCGACTGGATTCTGAGGCAAACGAAATGAAGCGTTCCCGAACGCAAAGCGCGCCCGCATCGAGCTCCGTGGACCTTCTCGCGCTAGCCGAGTACGTCGAGCAATTCCCCGCGAAGACGATCGCGCTGCTCGGCGATTTCGTTGTCGATGAATTTCAGTTTGGCGAAATTTCGCGCGTTTCCCGCGAAGCGCCGGTCTTAATCCTGCGCCACCGCGAAACTCATCTCGTTCCCGGCGGCGGCGCCAATGCGGCGAACAACCTCGCCGCGCTCGGCGCCCGCGTCCTTCCCGTCACCGCCGTCGGCCACGACGCCGCCGGGGATGCTCTCATCGCCTACTTTCGAAGCCAGAAAGTCGATGTCTCCGGCATCATCCGCGTCAAAGAGCGCACCACCCCGACAAAAACCCGCTTCCTTGCCGGCTGGGCTCACACCGTCGCCCAGCAGGTCCTTCGCGTCGATCGCGAGCCGCAAACGCCGCTCCCGCCGGCCGCTCGCAAAAAAATAGAGCAGCTTTTGCACGCTAGGCTTCGCTCCGCACACGCGCTCGCGGTCTCCGATTACGGCTTCGGCGTTGCAACTCCAGAACTAGTCCGCCAGGCAACAGCGACGCGCAAGGCTGCTCTACCTGTCGCGCTGGACGCCCGCTACCACCTGGAGGCATACGCGAAATCGGGCATCACTTCGGCGACGCCCAACGAAGCCGAACTCGAAGCGCTACACCACACATCGATCGGTCAAAAACTGGAAGAACTCGCCCGCTGCGGTCGCGCGACGCTCTCGGCGATGAAGCTGCGCGCGCTTCTCGTCACCCGTGGACGCGATGGCATGGCCCTCTTCGCGCCCGCCGGACGCCTTACGCGCATTCCAGTCTACGGAAGTAGTCAAGCGGTGGACGTCACCGGCGCCGGCGACACGGTTCTTGCCGCGTATACACTCGCACTCGCGTCGGGTGCGTCATTTCTGGAAGCCGCGCACATCGCCAATATAGCGGGCGGCCTCGTGGTCATGAAGCGCGGCACCGCCACCGTTTCCCGCCAGGAGCTTCTCGAAGCTATCCGCCGCGAGGCCGCGGGGGCCGGCTCCTGACCCATGCGCCACGCCCAATCCAAAATCGTTTCCCGAGATCGTCTCCGCGAACTTCTTGCCGGGCATAAGCGCCGCGGCGATCGCGTGGTGTTCGCGAATGGCTGTTTTGACACGCTTCACGTCGGCCACGTCCGTTATCTGGAGGGCGCGCGCCGCGAAGGCGATGTCCTGGTCGTTGCCGTGAATGCCGACTCGAGTGTGTGCGCCTTGAAAGGCCCCGGGCGGCCCATCTTGCCGGAATCCGCCCGCGCCGATCTCGTTGCCGCGCTCCGCGCCGTCGATTACGTGGTCCTCTTCAGCGAACCCAACGTCGAGTCTCTTCTCGAATCCCTCCGCCCCGACGTCCACGCCAAGGGCACCGACTACACCGCCGACACCGTTCCAGAGCGCGCCACCGCCGCCCGTCTCGGCATACGCGTCGCCATCGTCGGTGATCCGAAAGACCACTCCACGCGCGAGTTCCTCGATTCCGTCCGCAAGGCCCCGCATGCCTGAGCCGCGCTTCCTGGTTTTGCGACTCGGCTCCCTCGGCGACATCGTACACACGTTCCCCGCTGTTGCCGCCTTGCGCGCGACCTTTCCCGCTGCGGAAATCGTTTGGCTCACGCACCCGCGCTGGAGATTTCTCGTCGAAAGCAGCTCGCTTGCTTCCGAAGTCTGGACCGTCGACACACGCTCGCTGTCCTCCCTTCGCGAAGCGATAGGGAGGATACGCCAAGTAAGCTGGAACGCGGCCATCGACTACCAGGGTCTGTGGAAGTCCGCCGCCTTGCCTTTTTTGGGCGGCGTGAGTAAAAGGATCGGCTTTTCCTCGCACACCATCCGAGAATTTGGCGTTCCCCTTCTTTACACCGATCGCGTGAACGCCAGTGCGGTTCACATCGCCGAACAAAATGGCGAGCTCTCGCTTCGTGCCGACGCGCGCGAGGTAACGGGCCCCGTATCCTTGCGCGTCTCGCCGGAAGATCAAGCTGCGCTACGCTCGCGATTGCAGGGTCTCGGCATGGATCGCTACATCGTCTTGAGTCCCGGCGGCGGCTGGTGCTCGAAATGCTGGCCCCCCGAGCGCTTCGGCGCTCTCTGCCGGAAGATCGCAGACTCCCTAAGCCTTCGTTGCG
>JBGPNU010000281.1:0-4950 GCA_041487675.1 Binatus sp. (SeqCode) | reverse complement strand
TGATCTGATGGCCTGCCGCGCGCAGGCACTCCGCCGTCACGATCAAATCGCGCTCGGTGCCACCGCCGGCGCTATCGAATCGCCGCGTCAGCAGGGCTATTCGCATTGAATCGCGCCTTCGCGCGACAGCGCCGATGACCCTTTGCCCCGCCTGCCATAGAGATGCGCGATCTTGATGGGTAGCTGCGCAGTCTTGTCCGGTGTGATATTTTTTTTCGCGGGTCGGGAGGTGGGGCGATGATCGGAATTCAATGCACGAGTTGCCATACCCGCTATCGGATTGACGAGCGGGTGCTGCCCGACGACACGCCGACCTTCAAGTGTTCTCGATGCGGCCACGTGTTCAACGCGGATCCCCTTCCCGCAAAAACGCGTACCCCCGCTGCCCAGGCCGCCGAGACTGACTCGCAACCGGCGCAGATGCTCCGCCCGGCGCGTTCGCGGGTGAGCGCGCCCCGCCCGCCGGTGGAACGCAGCAATGCGATGCGCGAGGCAAGCGCGCCCGCGCGAGTCGCAGAGCGTGAGCTCGAGCCGCCGCCCGAGCGTGAAGAAGATGCGCAGCAAGTTGAATCCGGGAAACAGCATATCGACCATCCGATCCCAGAGCCGGGCGCATCCGAGAGTATCCAAGAGCGTGAATTGGAATCCGATCATCCGCTCGATCGCACTTTTGCCGATCGCGAACAGAAAGCCGGCAGCGGAGAGAATTTCAGGTTCGATTTCAGCGACGAAAGCCGCGAAATCAGAGACGCCGAGCCTCGCCAAGAGATCGCCGCGCCTCTCGAGCGCGACGACGATCGATGGGAGGTGGGAGACGCTGCCCCTGAATTTGACGCCGCGCCGGATCGACATGCACCGACTATGCATACGCCAACGATGATCGAGGCACTCGAACCCGCCGCTCGTCCCTCGCCGGCTTCGGCGCATCGCGTTGCCGCGGCGCCTAAGGCTGGTCGGCCTCGTTCCGCCGAGTCTCCGCAGCCGGCGAAGTCCGCGGGGTTCGAACTCGGCTATCTCGCCGACGGCGACGCTGACCTCCCTGCGCTCGGCAAGACCTATTCGTCCGGCTACTTCGTCGCGATGTTTTTCGTGGTCGCAATAGGCTTCGTGGCCGCGAGCAGCCTGATATGCAGTGAGCCGGTCGCGAGCGCCCGCATGCTCAGCGAGACTCCCCGGATAGGCCCCTACTTCGCGCGGCCGATCGTACCTGCGATGCTGGTGGCGCTGCATGACGTCCGCTCGGAATATCGCACCCTCAAGGGTGGGCAGGTGGCGCTCGTTATCAGCGGCACCGCGCAGAACGTCGGCGGGCATCGGTTGCATCTGGTGCAGATCGACGCCGATTTGCTTGGCCCGCATCCGCTGGCGCGGCAGGCCGTTTATTGCGGCAACGAGCTTTCCGCCAAAATGCTCGGCGAGATGACGCCGCGCGAAATTGAATTCTCCCAGGGTTTGAGCCCGCAGAAGTCGTTCGCGATGGAGCCATCGGCTGCGGCTCCGTTCCTGATGGTGTTCATCAATCCACCCGCGCGCGCGGGCAAGGTCAGGCTTTCCGTGTCGAAGGCGGTCGCCGCCGATAGTCCCGAGGCGGTCACCGGGGCGACGGCGCAACGCAGCTAGCGAAGTTTTTTTCGCAGCGATTATTCCTTCTCGCGCGCGAGCAACTGGGCGTATTCGTCGCCGTCCATCAGGTCCTCGAGATCGCTCATGTCGGCGATCTTCACCTTGATCAGCCATCCGTCACCGTACGGATCTTCATTGACGGTCTCGGGACTCTCGGGCAGATCCTCGTTGACCTCGATAACCGTACCCGTAACCGGCGCGTAGATGTCGGAGACCGCCTTCACCGACTCGACGACACCGAACGGATCATCCTTGCTGACCTTGTCGCCCACCGCCGGCAATTCGATGTACACGATCTCGCCCAACTGGTCCTGCGCGTGATCGGTCAATCCAACGGTCGCAACCGTATCTTCGGTCGCAACCCATTCATGCTCTTTCGAATATTTGAGCCCCTGCGGGATCTCCATGACTCCTCCGAAATCGTGAGAGTCGCGCCTCGCGCGTTTCGGTTCGCAACCGGCCGCGCACGATTACATCAGAGATCATGAAGCGCGGTGGAATTAGACTTGTCAAGTTCCGAATTGCGCCAGCGCGGCCGCCCTTCGTGCGCACGACTCTTGACTGTTGGCCGCCGATGACATTAGTGCCCGCGGTAGCCTGATCGAGTCTCTGACCAGCGGGAGCGCATGGAGGATGGATCAGAATGATTGTCGGGATTCCGACCGAAGTTAAATCTGACGAACGGCGCGTGTCGCTCACTCCGGCGGGTGCGGCTGCACTCGGCGTGCACGGTCATCGCGTGCTGGTCCAGTCCGGCGCGGGCATCGGCAGCGGATTCGCGGACGCCGGCTATCGCATGGCCGGCGCATCGATCGTCAGCGCCGCATCCGAAGTATGGCGTCGCGCCGATCTGATCCTGAAGGTCAAGGAGCCGCAAACTCAAGAGTATCCGCTGATGCGACCGGGGCTTATCGTGTTCACCTATCTGCACCTGGCCGCCGAGAAGCGGCTTTCGCGCGAGTTGATTCGCCGCCGCATAACCGCGGTGGGCTACGAAACAATCCAGCTGGAGGATTCGAGCCTGCCGCTGCTCGCACCGATGAGCGAAGTTGCCGGGCGCCTCGCAATCCAGGCCGGATCATGGTGCCTGCAGGCGCGCACCGGGGGACGCGGAGTGCTGCTCAGCGGCGCGTCGGGGGTGCGGCCGGGAAAGGTCGTCGTGCTGGGCGGAGGAATCGCCGGACTCAATGCATGCCGGGTTGCCGCGGGCGTGGGCGCGGAAGTCACGATCATGGATATCAATCCGTCGCGGCTGCGCTACCTGAGCGACCTGCTCGGCGGCCGCGTCACCACCGTGATGTCGAATCGTGCGACGCTCGACGAGGAAGTCACCAACTCCGACCTGGTGATTGGCGCCGTGCTGGTTCCCGGCGCGCGCACTCCGAGGTTGATCAGCGCCAAGATGGTCGCGCGGATGCGTCCCGGCGCGGCGATTGTGGATTTGTCGATCGACCAGGGCGGAATCGCGGAGACCTCCGCGCCTACGACCCATGCGCGGCCGACCTTCATCCGTAGTGGGGTGGTCCATTACTGCGTGACCAATATGCCCGCGATGGTCCCGCACACCTCGACCTACGCGCTCACCAACGCGACGCTGACCTATGCGCTTGAGATCGCGGATCGCGGCATCCTGGAAGCGGGCCGTCTCAACTCCGCAATCCGCAACGGCCTCAATATCTACGACGGCCATGTCGTGCATCCGGCGGTCGCGCAGGCGCTCAAGATGAAGCCGCACTCGCCGTGGGATTAGACCGGCCGGTACCAAGCCGCTAGTAGATTCCCTGCGGGCCGGTGTTGTAGCGCTGCTGTCCGGACTTGAGTTCGCCGTAGGTGCCGGTTTCGAAATGCTTGACGTTTTTCTGCAGGTTGAGATCGCCGTGCAAGTTGGCGACCGCCTCCTTCACACCCTCGAGCGCGATCTCGTGGGCGCGCACCCACCTGCCGGAACGCTGCACGAAATTGGCGAGATCGAAAATATTCTCCGACAGCGCGGCTTGCGACTTGGCGAACTTGGCGGTCCAGACAATTTCCTTGCTCTTCAGATCCACAAATTTGAGCGCGAAGGTGACCGCGGCCGGGCTTGCCGCCGAGTAATCCATTCCGACCCGCTCCTTGTATCGCTCGACGGCGCCGTAGATTACGCCGTCTGCGGAAGCGTCATGAGCAAGCTTGAGTGCGTTCTCATCCAGGTTGGCGACCGTCGTCGGCGGCATTTTCTGCAGGGCGGCATCCACCTCCTGCTGGGGAATAACCTCCCATCCTCCAGCGAGGGCGACCTGGCTGTAGAGTTCGGCGGTGACCGCCTCAGCACCGCCCGGTGCGAGGGTATCGCCGCCCGCCGGCGCCTCGGCCAGCGGCATCACGGCGACGCGATTCACGGTAATCGTTTTGATCGAACGGATCGCGTGCGCCTTGACATTGCGGCTGTTGATTGCGTCCGACACGCTTTCCGACGTCGCAGTAACCGCGTCGGCCGCAATCGTGGTGCATCCCCCGCTCGCGAGCGCGACTCCCAGCAGGGACAGCAATCCGGCCGCCCAGCCGGCTTTCATGACGTCACCTTAATCGACAGTTCCTTGAGTTGACGCGCGTCCACTTCCGACGGCGCACCGCTCATCGGATCAACCGCTTTCTGTGTTTTTGGGAACGCGATCACGTCGCGCAGCGAGTCAGCACCGCACAGCATCATGCAAATCCGATCGACCCCGAAGGCGATTCCACCATGCGGCGGCGCACCGTATTTGAGCGCATCCAGCAAAAAGCCGAAGCGATCCATCGCCTCCTCGCGGGTAAGGCCCAGCAACTCAAATACCTTCAATTGAAGTTCGCGGCTATGGATACGAATCGACCCGCCGCCGAGTTCCTGGCCGTTGAGCACCATGTCGTACGCGAGTGCGCGCGCGTTCCGCGGCGCCGATTCGAGCATCGCGAGATCGTCCGGATGCGGCGCCGTGAAGGGATGGTTCACCGAGACCAGGCGCTTATCGTCGGCGCTGTAATCGAAGAGCGGAAAATCGACCACCCATAAAAATTTGAGCTGGTCGGATTTGTCGAGATTGAATTTCGCGCCGAGCTGCAAACGGATATCACCGAGAAGCGGCCGCACTTTGTCGGGCGGTCCCGCGACCATCAGCAACGTATCACCCGGCTTCAATCCCGATGTAGCCGTCGCGGCACTCTTCTCGCTGTCGCTCAGATGCTTCGCGATCGGTCCCTGCCATCCGGCGTCGCCCACCTTCACCCACGCGAGGCCCATCGAATAGCGGGCCTTCACCGACTCGGTCAGTTCGTCGAGTTCGCGCCGGCTGAGCGTATGATCGGCGGTCA
>JBGPNU010000280.1:0-4972 GCA_041487675.1 Binatus sp. (SeqCode) | reverse complement strand
GCGCTGTTGCTGCGATAGCTGGTCGCGTCGATGATGATCCTTACCTTTCCGGTGCGCTGAATGTTGGCGAGATCGCCGCTCACTTCGCCGTCAATTATCCGAAACATCCCTACCGCACTGCCGCGGATCCAGGCCGCGGGCTCTGCGACAGCGGCGCTAACGGTACTCTGATCGGTATTGATTTTTAAGCGAATCAGTTCCGCACTCGCAACGCGCGGGCCGAGAAACATCCCCGCCCATGCGGCAAGGAACAGGAAGAGCGAGCGCACGAGCGGGGCGCGAAATTCAGTTGCGGAAGTCTTCAATGGTCAGTGCTCCTTTCCGGCGCGGACATCTGAATTGCTGACGCGATCATCCGAATTGCTGGCGCGATCATCCGAAGCGGCGGCGGGCAATTGCGACGCCGAAAATCGTATAGATAATACCAAAGCCAAAATTCACGGCGGACGGCACCAGCGCACTCGACGCCGCGAGATGACGGATCATCAAATCGTTGAACGCGCGCATCGCCCAGGTCGTGGGTAGCGCGAGCGCCAGCTGTTGCATCCAGGCCGGTTCGAAGTCTATGGGCCACCAGCATCCGCCGATTGCCGCCATCGTCATGATCACGATCGCGCCCACCGGCAGAACCGCATCGCGAGTCCGTCCGGCTCCGGCGACGATCAGCCCGAACGCCGAGCCTGCGAATGCGATCGCCGCGGCCGGCATCATCAGTGCCGCCGGCGCGCGTCCGAGCGAAATTCCGAACAGCGCCCAACCCGCGGCGAACAATACGATCATCTGGATGAAGCCGACCACGAATCGCGCGAGCAACTTTCCCGTGAGCGTGGTCCACAGCGGCGCCGACGCGGAGCGCAGGCGCTCGAGCGTTCCCCAGTCGTGTTCGTCGATCAACGCCAATGACACCCCCATCAACATTCCGATTAGAAGAAAGGTCACCGCGAAGCCGGGCACCTGGAGATCGAACGCGTTGAATCCGCCCACGGCGCCAATTTCGTTGCCGTTCAGATCGACCTCGGTATATCCGAGCGTTCCGGGTATCGAGAGGCTCGAATCAATCACGGGCATATGCGGAATGTCCACGGCCGGAATTTTCGGAATCGCGGGCACTTCGGGCAAGTCGATATTGATTGGCTGAGTGGTCAGCGCGCTTAGGAGGTTGCGCCTGGCATCGCGGAGTTCCCCGACCGGACCGGCGTTGAGTGCGCCAAGATCGAGATCAGCCGGCAGATTGGGGATGCTCGGTGGCGGCGGAATGTCCGCCGCGTGGCTGCCCGCGAGCCCTTTCAACTGTGCAAACCAATTTTCGAATTGAGCGTGAGCGGCCTCGAGACGATTCAGGTAATCCTTGAGCTCGTCCAGCTTGGCCTGCCGCGTGGCGGCGTCGGCGTCCAACTTGCGTTGGATTCGATCCAACTCGGCGCCGAGCGCGGCCTTGATCCGATCGCGAGCATTGTTCAGCGCGGTCTCGACCTGCTCGTGCAGCCGGGCCGCAAGTGCGGTTCGCGATGACGCAGTATCGCCAGCCAGGCGCGACGCTTCATCGCGCGCATGCTGCGCGGATGCGCGGGCCCGGTCGATTTGATCCTGAAGGCCCCGGCTCTGTTCGACTGCCTGTTTTCGCGCCCGGTCGGCCGCGCCAGCGGTGACCTGTCTGCACAGGTCCGCAATTGTAAGCTCGATTTTAATAGTCTGCAGGTACTTGACCGGGTCGGTATAGAGGATGAGCCGCGCCCGTTCGCCGTGTTCGATCGCATCCGTAGTCGCTTTTGGAATGACGATTCCCACCACTGCGAGCTTGCGCCGCCTAACGATGTCTTCGGCTTCGGCGCGATTGTCAGAGCGAATAACCGCAAGGCCCGGCTCACGTCCGATCGCGTCGAGAATCGCGCGCGCGACCGCGCCGTGGTCTTCATCGACGACCGCCACCGTGTATCCACCACGCGATGCGGTCAGGCCACCGTAAACTTTTGCCAGCGAGAAACCGGCCGCCGCGATCACCGCGATCGGCGCGACAATCAGCATGAACAAGCCCACCCGGTCGCGGCGGATGAGCAGGAACTCCTTGCCAATTGTCAGCCACACGGCGCGCAGCATCATCGCCTCATCGGCAACCCATCGCGGTGGCCCGGCCGTCGATCGCTTCAAACTGGGAGCGGTTCTTGATTTGAGACTGCATCTTGCTCATAGCGCGTCGCGAAGCGCATGACCGGTGAGTTTCAGAAAAGCGTCCTGGAGGTTGGGGCGATGCACGCGAAATTCGACGACTTCATCGCCTATCTCGCCGGCGCGCCGAATCACGTCGGGAACCTGGTCGAGCGTCGCCAGCGTGAGCGCCGCCGCAAATTCGTCGAGCACTTCCCACGTGATTTCGCTGACGCCCGCGATTCCGTTGGACCATCCTCGGGGCAGCGCCTTTTTTGTCACGATTTCAAGACGCGGCTCGGTGCCGGCCAATGCGATCAATTCGGTGTCCGTGCCCTGCGCGACAATTTTTCCGTGATCGATCAGCACGATCCGGTTGCAGAGCCGTTCCGCTTCTTCCATGTAATGCGTGCTGTAGAGGATTGCGCCGCCGCTATCCGCCGCCGACTCGATAACCGCGAAGATCCGTCCGCGCGATTGCGGATCGACGCCGACGGTGGGCTCATCGAGCATGATCGCGGCCGGAAAATGAAGCATCCCACAGGCGAGATTGAGGCGCCGCTTCATTCCGCCCGAAAACTCGCCCACCAAATCGTCGCCGCGATCGCTGAGTCCAACCTCTTCAAGCAGGCCTCGCGCACGATTCAAGGCGTCGCGCGACGATAATCCCTGCATCCGGCCGAAGAACAACAGGTTTTCGAGCGCGGTAAGCGTCGGATACAATGCCAGCGATTGCGGCACAAGCCCGAGGCTCATGCGCGCGCGACGCGGCGACGCGGCGAGATCGTGACCGGCGATCAAAACCCGCCCCGAGTCCGGCGCGATCACACCGGACAACATCGAGAGCGTGGTCGTTTTGCCGGCGCCGTTGGGACCGAGCAACCCGACTATTTCGCCCGCGTTGACGGCGATCGACACGCCGTCAATCGCGACTCGGTCGCCATAGCGCTTGCGGAGATCTTGCGCCTCGATAATTGGGCCCGAGTTCGTCATCGACGCACAGCGGACGCGCGGGATTTAAGCTCGGGGTTCAGCGGTAGCTCACCATCTCGAGCAAGTT
This sequence comes from Binatus sp. (SeqCode), assembly GCA_041487675.1. Lineage (GTDB taxonomy): Bacteria > Desulfobacterota > Binatia > Binatales > Binataceae > Binatus. Next base: position 1,767 of record JBGPNU010000280.1, on the reverse strand, counting down.
GCCGTCGGGATCAAGGAAGTAGATGCAGTCGTGATCGCCCCAATCGATCGGCGCCGCGCTTTCGACCCCGGCCCTGGCCAGGCGCTCGCGCGCGCCAGTGAAATCATCGCGACTCACCCTGAAAGCATGATGACCGCGGCCGAGCGGATGCGAAATGATCGACTGGCGCGCGGCAGGGTCGAGCGCGGCGCGCGGTACTTCGAACAGGGCGAGGTTCTGGCCGCCGCAATCGAGCAGCACCTGGCCGCCGAAGCGCGCAACGACGCTCAACCCGAGCACGCCGGTGTAGAAGCGCTCCGCGCGCGCAAGCTCCGCTACTTCGATTCCGAAATGATCCAGCTGCTCGAGTTTCATCGCAGGCACCGGATCAGATTAGCCACTCGACCGGGTTGCTAGGAAGAAGCCGCCACCGTGCGGCTCTCGAGGTCGGGGCGCCGCGATGCTATCACGCGATCCTTCTCGCGCCGGATGAAGGCCGGATCGAACGTCACGATCAGCACCGGCAGGATCGTCATCGCACCGAGCATCGAGACGAACATCCAGACCGCCAGCAATAGTCCCATTTCGGCATCGAAGCGGATGCTCGACCAGTACCAGAACAGCACCGACGCCACGAGCGTGAGCGCGGTGAAGGCGACCGCCTTGCCCGAGGTGATAAGCGCGGTATAGGTGCTGTCCTTGAGGTCATGGCCGAGCGCAAGCTCCTCGATAATTCGACTTGCTATATAAATAGAATAGTCAATGCCGAATCCGACCCCGACAGTTACTACCGGCAGAGTATTTATGTTAATCCCGATGTCATGCGCGCCCATGTAGGCATTGATCGCGGCATTGGCGAGCGCAAGCGGGAATAGTAGATAAAGCCCGGCCATGAATGAACGGTACGTAATGAGTACAATTATATAGATAGTAGCGAACGCGAGGACGTTGAGCAGAAGATCGTTGTCTATGATCTCCTGGTTGGCGGCGGCCAGCTCGCCGATGATTCCCGCGGCGAGCGCGAACGTCACACCGGACACTTGATGCCGGGGTTCGGCGAAGAATTTCTGTGTGCGCAGCACGATTCGCTGGACGTTCTCGCCCTCGCGATCCTTGGAGTACACGGTCATCTGGGTGGCGTCGCGCCGTGGCGTGATGATGTAGGCGGTCGAGAGCGGTGACGCGCCCGCGAGCAATCCGCCGAGCAACTGTCCGGTCCCGCGCGGGGTGGTCGGGAGCACGTTCCATTTGGGCTGGAACTCGTTCAGAGCGGAGCCGCCGTTCGACAGCAAATCCGCGACCGAAAAGGTCCGTCCGACCGCCGGATCGCGCTCCATGTAGCGTTCGTACTCGTCCATCACGTGGTAGAGCTTCGGATCGTTGAGTGACTCGCGCTTGGCAAGCTCCGCGACGACCACGAACTGTTCGATCGCGCCGAACTCGCTCTGGATCGCAGCCATCGAGCGGTTGTACGCGGAGTTGGGCCAGAGGATCGGCGATTCAGACGACGGATCTCCGACTTTCAGTCCCGACCAAAAGAACGCGCATAGCGCGATTACCGCGATCGTGGCTACAAACGTCACCGTCCGGCCAGTGCTCTCGAGCATCGGCTTCGCGAGCGACTTCAGCATCCGCTTGAAGAAGCCTCGCTCGCGCCGCTCGATCACATCGATCCGCGGCGGCTCGAGGTAGAAGTAAACGATCGGATTGAGTATCAGCTCGCTCACGATGATCGCCGCGATCCAGAAGCTCGCGGTAATTGCGAGCTTCTGAAGGAACAGCACCGGC
>JBGPNU010000279.1:0-4979 GCA_041487675.1 Binatus sp. (SeqCode) | reverse complement strand
GTGTCAGACAAAATCCGCGTCAAGCTGGTTCGCAGTCCGATCAGCACCACTCGGCGGGTTCGCGAAACCGTCAAAGGACTGGGTCTGGGCAAGGTCGGCAGCGAACGGGAACTGGTGCGCAACCCGTCGGTCGAAGGGATGGTCAAACGCCTCAAGCATCTGGTTGTCGAGATCAAGGACTGAACGCGTCAATCTAATGGATTTGGAATAATGGATCTGAAGGATTTAAAACCGTCGCCCGGCTCGACCCATCGCAAGCGCCGGGTTGGCAGAGGAATCGGTTCCGGTCACGGCAAGACCGCCGGCCGCGGACACAAAGGACTCGGCTCGCGTTCGCACGGCAACACGCCGCCAAGCTACGAAGGCGGCCAGATGCCGCTGCAGCGACGCTTGCCGAAGCAGGGTTTTCGCCGCACGCTGAAGAACGAGGCGCGCCGCGCGGAGTTTGCGATTGTGAACCTGTCGCGGCTGAATGACTTCGCGGCGGGCGCCACGATCGACGCCGCCGCGCTCGCCGCGCGGGGACTGATCCCGGCCGGGCGCAAAGTCAAGGTTCTCGGCGACGGCGATCTTAAGAGTAAGATTACAGTGCGTGCCGATGCGTTCTCGAAAAGCGCGCTCGATAAAATCGCCGCCGCGGGCGGCGTTGCGGAGATGGTGACACCCACCGAGAGCTAAATGCTGGAGGGGTTTTCAAACGCCTCGCGCATCCCGGAATTGCGCCGCCGGCTGGTGTTCACGGCCCTGATGCTGGCCGTGTACCGCATCGGCGTTGCCGTGCCGACCCCGGGGATCGACGGACAGGCGCTGGCGTCGTTTTTCGACGCGGCCAGTGGCACCTTGTTCGGATGGGTTAACCTGTTCTCGGGCGGCGCGCTCGAGCGCTTTTCGGTCCTTGCGCTCGGGATCATGCCGTACATCTCGGTCGCAATCGTGCTCGACCTGCTGAAAATCGCATCGCCGTATCTCGACGAACTCTACAAGGAAGGCGAGGCCGGGCGGCGCAAGATCACGCAATACACGCGCTATGGCACCGTGGTTCTCGCACTCTTCCAGGGCACGATGATCGCGTTCTCGCTGGAGCAGATTCAGGCGCCCGGCGGCGGCAGCATCGTTTACAATCCGGGACCCGGGTTTATCGTGATGACGGTGCTGACCGTCACAGCCGGCACCATGTTCCTGATGTGGATCGGCGAGCAAATTACCGAGCGCGGTATCGGCAATGGTATCTCGCTGATCATCATGGCGGGAATCGTGGCGCGGCTGCCGAGCGCGATCAGCACGACGGCGCAATTCGTGCGCGAGGGCGAAATGAGCATCTTCCTGCTCATTTTCATCCTCGCGGTCGCGGCCGCGGTGATCGCCGGGATTGTCTATATCGAGACCGCGCAGCGGCGCATCCCGATTCAATACGCGCGGCGCGTGGTCGGACGCCGCGTTTACGGCGGACAGAGCTCGCATCTGCCGCTCAAGATTAATACCTCGGGCGTTATTCCGCCGATTTTCGCGTCGGCGCTGCTGGTCTTCCCGGCGACGCTGGCGACTTTCGTTCCATTTCTGAAACCGTACTCGAGTTATTTGACCCCGGGCGGCTTCTACTACGACCTGGTTTACGTCGGCCTGATCGTATTCTTCTGTTACTTCTACACGTCGGTCACCTTTAATCCGGTGGACGTCGCCGAGAATCTGAAAAAGTATGGCGGCTTCATCCCGGGAATTCGGCCCGGGCGTTTCACCGCCGACTATATCGATCGTGTGCTGTCGCGGATCACGCTCGGCGGCGCGATTTACGTCAGCGCCGTGTGCGTGCTGCCGACCGTTCTGATCGCGCGCTTCAACGTGCCTTTTTTCTTTGGCGGAACCGCGCTGCTGATAGTGGTCGGGGTCGCGATCGACACGGTCGCGCAAATTGAAACTCATCTGCTGACCCGCAACTACGAAGGCTTTATGCGCCGCGGACGGGTCAAGACCAAGAGGGGCGCCTAAGCGTGCGGCTGGTTCTGCTCGGTCCGCCCGGTGCGGGCAAGGGTACCCAGGCGCGGGCGCTCGGCGCATTGTGGAACATCCCGCAGATAGCCAGCGGCGACCTGCTGCGCGCGGCGGTACGGGAAGGTTCGGAACTCGGGCGCGAAGCGGCTCGATACATGGATCGCGGGCAACTGGTGCCCGATGAGCTGGTGCTGAAGCTTATTGCGGATCGCCTCGGCCGGAGCGACGCGCGCGCGGGATTTATCCTGGATGGATTTCCGCGCAACGTCGCGCAGGCCGAAACCCTGGCCGGGATGCTCGAGCGGGCGGGATTCAAGCTCGACAAAGTCGTCGCGGTTATCGTGCCGGACGAGGAGATCGTGAAACGGATATCGGGACGGCGCACCTGTAAGAACTGCGCTGCGATGTATCACGCGTTGTTTGAACCGCCTAAGAAGTCCGGCCTATGCGACAAGTGCAGCGGCGAGCTTTACCAGCGTGAGGACGACGCTGAGGCGACCGTGCGCGAGCGGCTCAAGGTATTCGCGGCCACCACGCGTCCGTTGCTCGAACATTATGGACGGCTCGGGATGCTCTCGCAGGTTGACGGAGTTGGACGCACCGACGAAGTCGAAAAACGGATTATGAGCGCGGTCGGCGGACTCGCATCGCCGGGCAATACCGCAGCGAAGGCTCGCCAGTGATTAACTTGAAGACCCCGGCCGAGATAGCGGTGATGCGCAAGGCGAGCCGGATTGTTGCCGAGATCCTCGAGGAGCTTGCCGCCGCGATTCGGCCCGGTATCACCACCCTGGAGCTCGACCAGCTTGCCGAGGAGTTGACCTACCGCAAGGGCGCGAAGCCGGCCTTCAAGGGCTATAAGCCCGGCGATGTCGTTTATCCGAAGTCTCTCTGCGTGTCGGTAAATAACGAGATTGTCCATGGGATCCCGTCGAGTCGAAAATTGAAGAGCGGCGACATTGTCGGCCTCGATTTTGGGGTCGTTTACCAAGGATTCTTCGGCGACTCGGCGCGGACCGTCGCGGTCGGCCCGGTTCCCGAGCACGTCAAAAAGCTGCTCCGGGTGACGCGCGAGTCTCTGTACGCGGGAATTGCGCAGGCCCGGGCGGGCAATCGTATCAGCGATATCGCGCGCGCGGTGCAGGAGACGGTCGAAAGTGCGGGATTCTCGGTCGTCACCGACTTTGCCGGTCACGGGATCGGCCGGCGTCTCCATGAGGATCCGCAAGTGCCGAATTATTTCCGGCTCGGGATGCCGAATCCGCGCCTGCGCGAGGGGATGGCGCTGGCGATTGAGCCGATGGTTAACGAGGGCAGCCCCGATTTGGAGATACTTTCCGATGGCTGGACTGCGGTAACGGCGGACGGTAAGCTATCTGCCCACTTTGAACATTCCATCGCGATTACCTCCAACGGGCCGGAAATCCTGAGCGAGCTCGAAAATGTCTAAGGGCGACGCGATCGAAGTGCAGGGGACAGTGCAGGAAGCGCTGCCCAATGCGGTGTTCAGGGTGACGCTCGACAATGGGCACAAGGTGCTGGCTCATATCTCGGGCAAGATGAGGATGCATTACATAAAGATTCTGGCCGGCGACAAAGTCACCGTTGAATTGTCGCCTTACGATCTGACTCGCGGCCGGATTACGTACCGGATGCGCTAGCTGCGCGAAGGAACACGAGCGTGGCACCTGGGCGGGCCGGTTGCACGTTATTGAAAGAAATGAAAGTCCGAGCGTCGGTGAAAAAGATTTGCAAGAACTGCAAGGTGGTGCGCCGCCAGGGCGTCGTGCGCATCCTCTGCTCCAACCCGCGCCACAAGCAGCGCCAGGGATAGGAAAGGTTTCGCGATGGCACGCATAGCTGGAGTCGAACTGCCGAAGAGCAAACGGATGGATATTGCGCTGACCTATATCTACGGAATAGGCCGGCCCGGCGCGCTCAAGATCCTGAAAGCCGCGGGCGTCGATCCAGCCACCAAGACCGACGACCTGTCGGCCGACCAGCAGGTCCACATCCGGCAAGTGATCGACACCGACTTCGAGGTCGAAGGCGATCTGCGCCGCGACTTTCAGCAGGCGATCAAGCGCTTGATGGATCTGGGATGCTACCGCGGGATCAGGCATCGTCGCGGACTTCCGGTGCGTGGCCAGCGCACGCATACCAACGCGCGCACCCGCAAGGGTCCGCGCAAAGTGGTCGCCGGCAAGAAGCAGGCGCCGTCAAAGGGATAGCGTATAAAACGCGGGTGGGATGGGAAATTTTCGCCCGACTACAAGCACTAAAGCGGATTCACTGAAGAGAATGGCTGAAGAAATCAAAGAGACGAAAGCCGCACCCGAAAAGAAGGCCGCCGCGGCAACGCCTGCCGCCGCGGGCGCCGCGGGAGCACCCGTACCTGCGCCGCGCCGCAAGAAGATCCGCCGCAACGTGCCCGAGGGCGTCGCGCACGTTCACGCGACCTTCAACAATACGATCGTGACGATCACCGATCAGCAGGGCACCGTGATCGCATGGTCGAGCGCCGGCTCGGTCGGTTTCAAGGGATCGCGCAAGGGCACGCCGTACGCAGCCCAGATGGCGGCCGAGGCGTGCGCGCGCAAATGCTCGGAAGTTGGAATGCGTGCAGTGGTGGTTCATGTCAAAGGGCCGGGCGGCGGACGCGAATCCGCAGTGCGCGCTCTGCAGGCCGCGGGTCTCGGCGTGATCTCGATCAAGGACGTGACGCCGATTCCGCACAACGGATGCCGTCCACCGAAGCGGCGCAGAGTCTGAACCCAAAAACGCGGACACTAAGGAAATTTTCGCCATGGTGTCCCTAACAAAGTGGATTCACTGAAAAAAGATGGCTAGGAATCTGGGGCCGGTATGCCGGCTATGCCGGCGCGAGGGACTGAAACTCTTCCTCAAGGGAGAGCGATGCTACAGCGACAAGTGCGCTATCGAGCGGCGCAATTATCCGCCCGGGGCGCACGGCCAGGCGCGCACGCGTT
>JBGPNU010000278.1:0-4983 GCA_041487675.1 Binatus sp. (SeqCode) | reverse complement strand
GCTGACTACGCCTCGATTCTCGGCATGCATCTCGAAGGACCGTTTATCTCGCCGCTCCGGCTCGGCGCGCATCCTCCTCTCAACCTCGATCCGCGCGGCGAGCCTTTCGATGCGGTCCTCGGCATGGATGCGCTTCGATTGATTACGCTCGCGCCCGAGTTGCCCGGCGCGATCGGCGCGACCAAGCGCCTCACCGCGCGCGGCGTGATCGTTTCGATCGGTCACACTAACGCAACCCTCGAGGAAGCGAACGCCGGTATCGCGGCCGGCGCGCGGATGTTCACCCATCTGTTCAATGCGATGCGCCCGCTGAATCATCGCGATCCCGGCGTCATCGCCGCGGCCCTCGCGCCGAGCCGGGCACTTGCCGCGATTATTCCCGACGGCGTCCACGTGCATCCGTCGGTTCTGAGTCTTGCTTATCGCGCCCGCGGCCGAGATGGGATGCTCCTCGTCACCGACAAGGTTGTCCTCGCCGGCACTGCCAATCGACCCGAGGTGAGCGTCGGTCGCGCTCCTGCGACGATCCGCGACGGAGCCGTGCGGCTCGCGAACGGCACGCTCGCCGGCAGCATCATCTCGATGCTCGACGCGGTGCGCCTGATGGTCGAAAAGACCGACGCCGGCATTGGCGATGCGGCCGTCATGGCCGCCACCAATCCTGCGATCTTGCTTGGCGCCTCCGATCGCGGCCGCCTCCAAGAGGACGCGCGCGCCGATTTGATCGTGCTCAGCCCGGCGCTAGAGTTGAAATCGGTATTCATCGGCGGACGTGAGATCGTCTGAACGCCTTGTCCTGGCCCTAAAGTTTCTGCGCAACGTCAACGAAAATTCAACTGTCGGAGCCAATCGATGCCGCTGAACAAATCCTGCGTGGGGAAAACATATCCGCCCGTCACAGCCGAAGTCACTCTCGACGCGATTCAGAAATACGCGCGCGCCTACAATGACGACAATCCCGCCTTCTTCGACACGAACCGCCCCACAGGTATCGTCGCGCCCCCGATGTTCGGCGTCACCGTCAGTTGGAACGCCTTGATGACCGCCGTGATGGATCCCAATCTGCAAGCCGATTTGATCCGCCTCGTGCACGGCGAACAAGACATGGAATTCACGAACCCGATTCGCCCCGGCGACATCATCAGCGCGTCCGCAAAGATCATTTCGATCGAAACCAAGGCGAGCGGCGAGACCATGACGGTCGAGCTCGGCGCGTCCAACCAGGCCGGCGAGAGTGTCCAGAAAATTCTCTTCAGCGCTTTTATCAGGGGCGGCCGCAACCGTGACGCGGAGTCTCGCGCCAGTGGCGAACGCGTCGTCGAACCCGCGCGCGGTGAACCCGACTTCACGGTCGCGCAAACTATCGACAACGATCAGACCTATCGCTACGCCGAGGCGTCCGGCGATCGCAATCCCATTCACGTTGACGAGAGCATCGCAAAGATGGCCGGCCTCCCCGGTATCATCGTGCACGGACTTTGCACGATGGCGTTCACGTCGAAGGTCGCGATCGACAAGCTATGCGGCGGCGACCCGACTCGGCTGAAACGCCTGCGCGTGCGCTTCTCGCGGCCCGTGCTGCCCGGCCAGACGATCACCACCAGGGTCTGGGCCGACGCCGATAAGTCGGGGCGCAAGAGTTTCGCTTTCGAAACTTTCAACCCCGGCGGCCACGCCGTAATCAAGGGCGGCATCGCGGAAATCGCGCCCGGGTGAAAGACACCCAACTGCACTTCCGACTTCAGATTTAGGCGTTTCTACACGTGCTAGATACCTATTCCCTGAAACAATGAAAATCACCATCGGCCTCTCGCTTTCCCTGAGCGGCGAATATGCCGCGATGGGACTTGAGGCCGAAACCGCCATCCGCCTGTTCGTCGCCGATGCCAACGCGAGCACCGCACTTCGCGTCGGCGGCGAGCGATGCGAGTTCGCGCTCGAATGCCACGACGACGCGAGCGATCCCGCGCGATGCGCCGACATCTATCGCTCGCTTTGCTCCGGCCGCCGCGCCGGCATTGTCTTCGGCCCATACTCCAGCCGTCTCGCGCGCGTCGCCGCTCCCATCGCCGAACAGCACGGCCGCCTCTTCGTCAATCACGGCGGCGCCGACGACGAACTCTACGCGCGCGACTACAAGCGCATAGTCGGAATACTCAGTCCCGCCAGTGACTATATGCGCGGATTCGCAAACCTGCTGAGCCAACTCAAGCTATGGCGCAAGCGCGTTGCGATCGTCACCTCAGAATCCAGCTTCGCGCGCGCGGTTGCATCCGGCCTCGAGCGCGCCGCCGGGGAACGCTCCGCGCGCCGCCACGGCGTCCGCATCCGCGTGAAATGGAACGGCGCGTTCGATTCCCGTACCACCCCGCCGCAACTCTTCCCCGCGCTCGTCCGCAACCGCGTCAATGCGCTCGCGAGCGCCGGCAGTTATGAACACGATATCCGCGTGATGCGTGCGATCGCCTCGTCGAATCTTAATATCCCGGTGCTCGGATGCGTCGCCGCTGGTGTGCGCCGATTCGGATTGGATCTCGGCGAACTCTCGGAAGGAGTCGTCGGCCCTTCGCAATGGGAAGATAGCCTCGAAGTCTCGCCCGCACTTGGCCCCACACCCGCCGAATTCGTCCGCGGGATGCGCAATGCCGGCGCGGCCGAATCGCCGGATTATCCGGCTGCGCAAATCTATGCCGCCGGCCTGCTCACCGCTGCCGCACTCGCGTCCGCCGCGAGTCTCGACGATAACGACCTTCGCGCCGCATTCTCCGATCTGCGCACGACCACGATGTTCGGCGATTTCTCGATCGATCGCGTCACCGGCCGCCAGCTCGGCCACAAAATGTTGCTCGTGCAATGGCATCGCGGGCGCAAGGTGATCATCCAGCCTGAGGCGCATACCGACACGGGTTCGCTCGATTTTCCTTCGGGATGGCGCCTGCTACTTGCAGGAGTCGACTTGCTCCGCTTAAGTCGCCGTGACGATAGCAGTGAAAATGAAAAATCTGACGACCCGGAAAACAAAAACGAAAAAGCACTCGACAAAGACGAGCGCGATCACGATTAGTCTCGACCGTCAATCGGTTCTCGCCATCGGCCTGATGTCCGGCACTTCGCACGACGGCGTGAGCGCCGCGCTCGTCGAGATTGACGAGCGTTCGCGTCCGCCCGCGCGCCTTGTTGCGTTCCACACGTTTCCCTACTCGCGCCGCTTTCGCGCCGGGCTGCTTGCGGCTTCTGCGGATCAAAACGTTGGCGTGAGCGCAATCTCCACGCTCAACTTCGCGCTTGGCGGCGAACTCGCCCGCGCCGCAAGAGAGATTGCGCGCCGCGCCCGCACCCGGCTTTCCGACCTCGCGTTCATCGGCTCTCACGGCCATACTTTTTTTCATCTGCCGCCGCGCCGCGCGGCTCGCGGCCAGCTCGCCTCCACCATGCAGCTCGGCGAGTCAGCCGTGATCGCCGCCGCCACCGGCATTCCTGTCGTCGCCGACTTCCGCCCGATGGACATCGCGCTCGGCGGCGAAGGCGCTCCGCTCGCCCCGCTCGCTCATGTCTGGCTTTTTGCCGATCGCAAACGCGGCCGCGTCGTGCAGAATATCGGCGGCATCGGCAACGCAACCTATATTCCGCCGCGAGCGCGCCTCGGTGACTCTGATCTGATCGCTTTCGATACCGGCCCGGGCAACATGATGATCGACGCGCTCGCCTCGCGAATCTCCGGCGGCCGCCATCGGATGGATCGCGACGGCCGGATCGCCGCGCGCGGCCATGTCAACCAGGCTCTGCTTTCCGCGCTCATGCAAAATTCCTACTTCAAGCGCCGCCCGCCGAAATCCACCGGTCGCGAGGAGTTCGGCAATCATCTGCTCGATCGGATCGTCGCCGACGCCCGTCGCGCCAGCATCAAAATCGATGACGTCGATTTGGTCGCGACCATCACCGCGCTCACCGCGCGTTCCATCGCCGACGCATGCCGCCGCTTCATCATCCCGCGCGGTCCCGTCGATCAGTTGATCGTAACCGGCGGCGGCGCGCGAAATCCGACCCTGATGCGGATGCTCGCTGCCGAGCTACTGGGTATTGAAGTGACTACTGCAGATCGAGTCGGCGTCGATGGAGACGCGCTGGAGGCGGTCGCATTCACAATCCTCGGCTACCAGATGCTCCGCGGCCGCCAGGGCAATATCCCGAGCGTCACCGGCGCGCGCGCCCCCGCGATCCTAGGCAAACTCACCCTCCCGCCATCTCCGCTCTGATCCCTCTTTCTGACTCGTCCCTCGCCCGTTACTTCACGGCAGGTTCGATCCCCGCCTCCGGCGAGACCCTCGCCAGGCGATCTCAGGGCGCCATGCGACAGAACGACTCTCCGTATCGATGATCGCAGTACCATCCGACCGCACAATCGCTATCCGATTGACACGGATGGTTGTCAGCGTAACAACCGCCAAGCCCCTCGGCATTTCGTCCCGCGCTGCAGCGGAACCCACGCGGGCAGTCCGAGTCCGCATGACATGGAGGAATCTCTTTTCCGGTCAGAACCGGCGACATTCCTTCGTCGGTGAATTGAGGAGATGTCGGCCGACAGACACGCGGGGCGCCCCCGCACGCGAGGTCGGCGGCGCAGTCGCCATTGGTCGCGCAGACCTGGCCGCCCTTGCCGGTTCCCGCCTGCGCCCTGCTCCCCAGCATCAACGGTGAGACAAACGTGAGAACTGCGCACACGCTTACCGAATAAACCAGTCTGAGCTTGTTCATGCGTCACTCTTCTGGCGGACTAGATCACCCTGGAAGGCAGCAAGAGAACTCACGCGCTACGACTATCCTCCGGCGGCGCGATTCCCGCCTTCGCTGCCGACTCGATTACCGCCGATCGAAAAATCCCGTGCGCCATCGTCGATTCCTCGCGCTCCGCCCGCGCCGCATAAACTTTCATCCGCGCCTCATGCGATGACTTGTCGTTCGGCGCCGCCGCCACTGCCCAAT
>JBGPNU010000277.1:0-5001 GCA_041487675.1 Binatus sp. (SeqCode) | reverse complement strand
TCGAGGATCGCATGGTAGGAAATTCCCGGATGCGGGAGCGAGTCCGGATCGATCGGATGATAGCCGACGACCGCATCCATGAAGATCGCGGCGTCGCGCACGGTGCGCGTGAGCGCTCCATGCACACTGGTGTCGTTCCATTGCTGCATCCCGAGCGCCGGGTTGTGCGGAATCCGCCCGTTCGAGGTTTTCAAGCCGTAGCATCCGGTGTAACAGGCCGGGATTCGCACCGAGCCGCCTCCGTCCGAGCCGGTCGCGAGCGGAACCACGCCGCCTGCGATTGCGGCTGAGCTGCCACCCGACGATCCACCGGGCGTGCGTTCGAGATTCCACGGATTGCGGGTCACGCCGAAGAGCAGATTCTTGGTGAATGCGGTGTAGCCCCACTCGGGCGCGTTGGTCTTGCCGATCACGATTGCGCCCGCCGCTTTGAGCCGCGAGACCTGGATCGAATCGGACTTGGGCCGGTTGTCCTTGAACGGTTTGGATCCGAAGGTAGTCGGCAGACCGGCGGCATCCTCGAGGTCTTTCACCCCGAGCGGCAAACCGGCGAGCGGCCCGACCTCCTCACGCCGCGCGATTTTCTCGTCGATCGCGCGAGCGTCGGCCATCGCGCCGTCGGCGCGAAGTGCGCAGAACGCGTTCAGTTTCGGGTTGGTCTGTTCGATCCGCCTGATCGTAACTTCCATCAACTCGCTTGCCTTGAGATCGCGCCTGCGAATCATCGCCGCGAGTTCATGGGCCGGTTTCCAATAAAGTTCGGACATCGTGGATTCCTCCCGAATGGGATGCGGTCGTGCGACGATACTTACTACTATGACACCGGAGTTATAAAGCGGAACCGGGCGGGCGCAATCCGGGGCGGGGCGCAATTGACAGCCTAACAGACGTTAGATACGATTTTTTTCTGGCGTTGAATCCGGTGCGAGACAGCTCGAAAAATATCGCGTCGCGTGCGGGCGCCAGGGTCGTCGATCTGCGCCGCCGCCTCCCTGACACGCGCGAACGGGCTCTGCAGGTTGCGCAGGCGCTGTTCGCGGAGCGCGGCTATGGTGGAACCAGCCTGCGCGACATCGCGAAACGAATCGGAATCAAGGCGCCCTCGCTGCTGCATCATTTTCCCTCCAAGCAGCAGCTCTATCTCGCGGTGCTGGACAAGATGTTCGAAAGTCTCGAGGACGCGGCCAACGCGATCGCATGGGGGCGGGGAAGCGGGCAGGAGCGGATGCGCCAGGCGGTCGCCGACGCGATCGACTTTATCGCGAGCCACTCCGATTTCGTGCGGATCATGTGGAAGGAGATGGCCGACGAGAGCGGGGTGGGCCGCCAGGTGCTGAAACGCCGCCTGCCGCCGCTGTTTTCCACCGCAGTCAATTTTATTTTCCGCGGCCAACGCGAAGGCGAGTTTCGTTCCGAAGTCGATCCGCTTCATTTTATGTGGAGCCTGAACTCGATAACCATCGGCTATTTCACGACCGCCGCGATGGTCCGGCGGCTGTGGAACATGAACCTGCTCGAACCCGCGATGATCGAACGGCGCAAGCGCGAAGTGATCGATATGGTCGAACGTACGCTGTTTACGAGCGCGGGCCGTGAGGCAGCGGACTGATCGAATAAATCCACACGTCGAAGGGAGAAACACGCGGCTATGAAGTTCGGAACATTTTACGAGCATCAGCTACCACGTCCGTGGAAGGAAGGCGCGGAGCTAAGGCTCTTCCAGGATGCGCTTGACCAGGTCGAACTCGCCGACAAGCTCGGAATCGACCACATGTGGGAAGTCGAGCACCACTTCCTCGAGGAGTACGCGCATTCGTCGGCGCCCGAGATCTTTCTCGCCGCATGCAGCCAGCGCACCAAGCGGATTCGGTTGGGCCACGGGATCGTGCTGCTACCGCCGGCCTACAATCATCCCGCGCGCGTTGCGGAGCGGATTGCCACGCTCGATTTGGTCAGTGGCGGACGGGTCGAATTCGGCACCGGCGAATCGTCGGCGGAACTCGAGCTCGGCGGCTTTCGCATCCCGCGCGCCGACAAGCGCGAGATGTGGCAGGAATCGCTCGGTGCGATTGCGCGGATGTTCGTCGAGGATCCGTTCCTCGGCCACGAGGGCAAGCACTTCACGATGCCGGTGCGCAACGTCGTGCCCAAGCCCGTGCAGAAGCCGCATCCGCCGCTGTGGGTCGCATGCTCGCGGCGCGAGACGATTCATCTTGCGGCCAAGCTCGGAATCGGCGCGCTGACCTTCGCGTTCGTGTCTCCGGAGGAGGCGCGGCAGTGGGTCACCGACTACTACACGACGCTCGAGAACGAGTGCGAGCCAATAGGATACGCGATCAATCCGAATATCGCGATCGTCACCGGCTTTATGTGCGATAACAACGCAGAGCGCGCGCACCAGATGGGCGAAGAGGGACTGAAGTTTTTCTCCTACGCGCTCGGCCATCACTACGGCTTCGGCCGCCACGAGCCGGGCAAGACCGACATCTGGAGCAACTTCAAAACGAGCCCGATCAACATCCCCGGGATGGACGGCTCGAACGCGTGCGTCGGCTCGCCCGATCAGATTCGCACGCGGCTTCGCGAGTTCGAGGAGGTGGGCGTGGACCAGGTGGTGTTCATCTCGCAGGCCGGCAACAACAAGCATGAGGACATTTGCTCGTCGCTCAACCTGTTTGCCGAAAAGATCCTGCCCGAGTTCAAGGAGCGCGAACAATCCCGCGCAAAGCAGAAAGCCGAACGGATCGCGCCGATCATCGAAAAGGCGATGAAGCGCAAGCCCGAGCCGAAGATTCCAAAGACCGACAGCCCGGTGATCGTGCAGGCCGGGATGCTCCCGTAAATCCGGCGCGATTAATTAAGCCAACGACAAAAGGGCCGTCCTTCGCCGGGCGGCCTTTTCTTATCGGGCCGAGCGCGCGCCAGAGCCGCGCGCGCTGTCAGTTTTTGCGCTCCGGAACGTCGGCAGCGCCGGCGCGCGTGTACTTCACCGGAAATCCGCCGCAAGCTTTCGGGTTGACCAGTTCCTCGGTCAGGTGATCGAGATCGGCAACGATGATCCGCGCCTTGACGGTTCGCACTGAGCTGAGGCCCTGGCTCGCGCATACCTGGTCGGCGAGCACCACGTTCGGCACGTTTTGATCGACGGTGCCTCGCCACATGACGTGGCCGGCGGGGACATCCTTGTTGCCATCGACCAGCGTCGCGACGTAATTGCGGCCCATCAACATCGGATCCAGACCGATGACTACGCGCAGCGGACCGCCCGGGTAGGTGGCGAACCAGTTTCCATTGATCTGCCGGGCCGGATTAATTGGCGGCGCGGGCGGCTGCACCGGAGCAGGCGGCGGCGTCGGCATCGAAGGCTCACTTTGCTGGAACGACTGCGAATTGCACGCGGCGACAACGCAGGCGAGCAGAAGAGCAAGCGACTTGAGTGCGCTGCGCCGAGAGTTAAATCGCGGCGAACTCGCAGTGATGGCGGTTGATGAGCATGGGCGGTCGATCCTCGCGCGCGGCATAGGTTCCTCCGGCAGTCCGATTGTGGTGTCCGATGGTCGAGAATGAACTCGGCACTCGGCGCAGCATAGCAGAACCATTTTCGGGTGCGGAGCGCGATCGAACGACCGCGCCTCGCTCAAAATTTCCTACCTGAGTTTGTAAGCGCGCGAGACGTTCTCGCCCAGGATCGCGCGCCGTCCCGAGTCCTTCATCGGCGCGATCATCCCCTTCAACTCCTCGAGATAATTTCCCGGATGGTCGGGATGCGGGTAGTCGCTCGCCCAGAAAAACTTGTCCTCGCCGACGATCTGCATCATCGCGGCGATCGTCCGCTCATCGGGATCCGCCGAGATGTAACACTGGCGCTTGAAATAGTACGACGGAGTCTCCTTCAATCTGACCGTCGCGCAGAGCGTCGTTCCGTTGAAGATCGCGTCGCCACGATCCAGGAAATAACCGATCCATCCCGCCTGCGATTCCAGCACGACTGTCCGCAGCTTCGGAAAGCGGTCGAATACGCCCAACTGAAAGAAGGTGCCAAATGCGTGCTGCACGCCCTGGCCTGCGAACAGATCGAAATACCACGCCGCCCATCCAAAGTTGTCGTAACGATGATGGATTCCGAAGCTCGCCGGTTCGAAGGTGGGATGAATCGCGAGCGGCACGTCGAGATCCTGCGCCGCCGCGAAGACCGCATCATGACGCTTATCGCCGTGGGGGACGCGGGTGATGGTAAACGGACATACGAATACGCCCTTGCATCCGTCTTCCACTGCGCGTTCGAGTTCGCGCGCGGCCTCGGCGGGATCGCCGAGCGAGAGGTGCGCGATCGGAATCAATCGACCGCCGGAGTCCCGGCAGAAATCCGCGATCCATCGATTGTAGGCGCGGCAATATGCCGCCGACAGCTCCGCATCGAAGAGTTCCGCTTCCCACAGCAATCCGATCGTCGGATAGAGAATCGCCTTCTCCATCCCTTCCTGTTTGAGCAGCTCCAGGCGATCCTTCATCACCATCGTGCCGAACGCCGCGCCCTTGAGGTAGGTGTCTTCGGGCTTCGGCGCCATCATCCGCACCTGCTCCGGCATGACCTCGCCACGCATCGCTGTTTCGCGCAGCTTCTTCGCGTCTTCGACCCGCTTGCCCATCCCTCCGAGCGAGGCAAGCAGGCCGGGCTGCGTCATTTTGGCGCGCTTGCGATCGATTTCGAGATACTCAAAGCCGTCGTCGCCGACCCGGATCCGCATTGCGCGGTCGCGATACTTCGGGTCGATGTATTTCTCCCAGAGATCGGGCGGTTCGAGGATATGTCCGTCGCAATCAATTACTAATTCTTCTGTCTTCATCGCATCCGCTCCCGGAAGATTGAATAGTCATAAGGTGACTACTGAGTATGTGGAAAAGAGCGAGTTGGTAATCCTATTTGCTCAACCATTCAAAAGATCGCCAGGGGATTGACCGGCGACGCGGTGCCGCGCTCGAGGATCAGCGGCGCCATCG
>JBGPNU010000276.1:0-5014 GCA_041487675.1 Binatus sp. (SeqCode) | reverse complement strand
TGTTGGTCGTGTCCACCTGCAGGAATTCCTGCTGCGGATGCTTGCGGCCGCCCTTGGGCGGCACCGACGCCATCGTGCCCTCGATTATCTTCAGCAGCGCCTGCTGCACGCCTTCGCCCGACACGTCTCGCGTGATCGACGGGTTGTCGCCCTTGCGCGCGATCTTGTCGATCTCGTCGATATACACGATTCCGCGTTGGCATCGCTCGATGTCGTAGTCGGCGTTCTGGAGCAGCGACAGTATGATGTTCTCGACGTCTTCGCCGACGTAACCGGCCTCGGTCAACGAGGTCGCGTCGGCGATTGTGAACGGCACCTGCAGGAATCGCGCGAGGGTTTGCGCGAGCAGAGTCTTGCCGACCCCGGTCGGGCCGATCAGCAGGATATTGGACTTCTGCAGCTCGACGTCGCCAGTCACCATCTGCGAGTCAATTCGTTTGTAATGATTGTGGACCGCGACCGAGAGGACTTTCTTGGCGCGCTCCTGTCCGATCACGTACTGGTCGAGCACCCGCTTGATTTCAGCGGGCTTGGGAACCGCGGAGCTTTGGCTGAACGCTTCTTCGCTGTCAGTCTCCTCGGCGATTATATCGTTACAAAGGTCGATGCATTCGTCGCAGATATAAACCGTCGGGCCGGCAATCAGCTTGCGAACCTCGTCCTGGCTCTTTCCGCAAAAGGAGCAAACCAGGTTGCCCGATCGGTCGTCATGCTTGGCCATCACTGCCTCCCGCAGATCACTTGGAGGGCCTCCGGCTAACGATTACCTCATCAATCAGTCCGTATTCAACCGCCTGTTCCGGAGCCATGAAATAATCGCGATCGGTATCTTTTTCAATCTTACGCAGATTCTGTCCGGTATGCTTCATTATGATGCTGTTGATATCCTCCCGGGCGCGCAAAATTTCCTTCGCGTGGATCTCCAGATCGCTCGCCTGTCCCTGCATCCCGCCGAGCGGCTGATGCAATATGATTCGCGAATGCGGCAGCGCATAGCGCCGTCCCTTCGCGCCCGCGAGCAGCAAAATCGCACCCATGCTCCCAGCCTGGCCAAGGCATAGCGTCGAGACCGGCGGCCGGATGAACTCCATCGTGTCGTAAATCGCCATCCCGGCCGTCACCGACCCGCCCGGCGAGTTGATGTAAAAATTGATCTCTTTTTCGGGATCTTCGGACTCGAGAAACAGGAACTGCGCCGTGACCAGGTTGGCCACGTCGTCGTTCACTTCGGTACCCAGAAAAACGATTCGATCTTTCAGCAGGCGAGAGTAGATGTCATATGCCCGCTCGCCGCGGCCAGTCTGTTCTACGACAATCGGTATCAGGTTGCTCATTAAGGCTCACAGCCACGTTGCCGCCAGCGCGAAGATCCAAGCCCACTGGCGCATTCAAATTGTAACCACTCGGAAATGGCCGAGCAACCGTGCCTGTTCCCGATCAAATCGGGATTGTCGGTGATTAAATACTGTCTGTCGCTGATTAAATGTTGCGGACGCGCTACTTCGGCTCCGCGTGAGCATCTTCGCGCTTTGCGCGGCTCAAAATAAAATCCAGCGCCTTTTCGCCGCGCATCGATTGCCGCAGCCCCGCGCGATTCTCTTCCTTTCTATAGAACTCCGCCGCGCGATCGCGATTGCGTCCAGCCTGCGTCACGATTTCGGCCACCCGCGCGCCCAGCTCCTCGTCATTGATCTCGATCTTTTCCTGCTCCGCGAGCGCATCGACGATTAGTCCGGTTCGCGCCCGCTTCTCAGCCCGCGTCTTCAGATCTTCGGTGCTCTGCTTGACCCGTTCGCCGGCGTCCTCATGCGAGAGCCCGCCCGCTTCCAGCGTCTGATGCAGTTCGGCTTCCATCGCATTCAACTCGCGTGCGACCAGAGATTCCGGTAATTCGACGGGATTGCGCTCGATCACGAGGTCGAGGAGCCCCTGCCGCACCCGCGCGTCGGCCTCCTGCTTTGCATGCGCGAGCAGTTCGCTGCGAACCCGGGTCCGAAACGCTTCGAGGTTCTCGTCGCCGAGGTCCTTGGCGAAGTCATCATCGACGGTCGGCAACTCGCGGCGATAGATTTCCTTCGGGGTCGCGCGCCATTCGATCGTCTTGCCGGCCAGTTCTTTGTGCGAGTAGTCGGCCGCGTAGGTCTTGCTGGACTTCATCTGCTTGCCGAGCTCGGCGCCCCGGATCACTTCGTACACGCCGTGCGCGAGCGCGCGCTCGGAAACTTCGACCAGCCGATCGTCCGGACGGGTGCTCGAGAGCGGTTTGCCGTCTTCATACGCTTCGATCGAGGCGAGCGCGTAGTCGCCGTCCGCGACCACGGTGCGGTCTTCGATTTTCTTGAGCGTCGCCTGCCGTTCGCGGAAACGCTCGATCGCCGCTTCAACCTCTTGATCGGTGACCTCGACCTTCGACTCGGGGACCTTGAGCCCCTCGTAGTCCTTCACCTCGATAGTCGGGCGCAGATCGAAGGTCGCGCTGAACTTGAGCAACAGCTCTTTCTGCAGGTCGGTCTCTTCGGTAACGATCTCGGGCGCCACCACGGGCTTGAGCGAGTGCTCCTCGAGCGCCTTGTCGGTGTATTCCTTGACCAGCTTCTGAATCACCTCGCCGCGGACCTGCTCGCCGAAAAACCGTTCGAGCAGATTGCGCGGTGCGTGGCCGGGGCGGAAGCCCTTCAGCACCACGCCGCGTTTCAGTTCGTTGAAGGCCTTGTCCAGCTCGCGCTTGATTTCGTCGGGTTCGACTTCGATCGTGAGCTTGCGCCGGAGGCTATTTGGTTCTTCTATATTTACATTCATGGCTGCTTAACCCTTACAGATAAACACACGGCAGCCGCCGGAATCAACCGACGAAGTCGAAATCGACGAATCGCGCCCCGAAAAATTTAGATCTCCCGCGCGCTGCGATTTCTCCCGGCTCACGGCCGGCCGAGCCAGCGCGGGACCTCGCTCCGGTAACGCTCGTATGCGCCGCGCGATTCCGCTGCGAGCCTGCGCTCCTCGTACGGAATCGCGACGAATGCCATTACTGTCCAGAACACCACAGTTGCGGCGATTACCGCGAGGCTCCCGAAGAAGATCGCCCAGCCGAGCCACATCGCCAGTTCGCCGACATAGAGAGGATTGCGGCTGTATGCATAGGGCCCGCCGACGATCAGATACCCCGGCGGATCGAATAGATTAGCGTGGACATCCCAACCCCGCGGCGCGCTCGTGAAGTGCTCGCGCGCTGTCCATGCGATAACTGCAATTCCGCTTGAGACCACTATCAGCCCGAGCAGGTTCAACACTCCGGGCCGTCCCGCGGACCATCCGTGATGATACGAAAACGTGGATATCCAGAAGGGCAACGCGACGTGAACCAACACAATCCCCAGGGCCCAGGTGATCGGTCCGAGCCAACGCGGAAAATGAATCGTCGATGTCGCCTGCTTTGCCAATTCGCCTCCGCTCGCCGACGCGGCCCGCGGCGCGCAACCTGCTATCCGAAGTTATCATAGCCTTCGGCCGGCTGAATAATACCTCGCGCCGCAGCCTGCCTGCGATTCGAGCACCCCGCCGATAACTGGACTTCGTAATCCGGAAAACCTAGACTGCGCCAGATACCCCGAGGGTAAATGCTTGGGCGTGGATCCCGCGATTTCGCAGTCGCACCACCGGCGTTGCCCTTAAAATAACCTCGAATTTTTCAGGAGACCGGATTCAAGATGAGCGAAGCCAATATCGTTCTGCCCACGTTAACCAGCGGACAGGTCATGATCCTGTGGCTGGTCCTGGTCTCGGCGCTGGTCGCCCTCGGTTACGGCGTCGTTTTGATCCGCGTCGTGTTGGCCGCCGACCCCGGACCGAAATCGATGACCGACGTGTCCGACGCGATCGAACTTGGCGCGATGGCCTATCTCGGCCGCCAGGTCAAAACCATGATCTGGTTCGTCGCCGCGATCTTTATCGCGTTGTTCCTGATGTATCGCAACGTCTATCAGGGCCTGTACCTGCCGCTTGGAATCTCCATCGCCTTTCTGATGGGCGTGGCCGCCTCGTACGGCGCGGGCTACGTCGGGATGTGGCTCGCGGTCAAGGGCAACGTCCGCAGCGCAAACGCCGCGCTCACCAGCTTCAAAGACGCGATGGAGCTGGCGTTCAAGGCCGGTGGAGTCTCGGGGATGTTCACGGTCGGGCTTGGGCTGCTCGGCGCGACCATCATCTTCCTGGTCTTCCGCGAAAATGCGATGAAGGTCCTGGTCGGATTCGGCTTCGGCGGCTCGCTCGCCGCACTCTTCATGCGCGTCGGCGGCGGAATCTACACCAAGGCTGCCGATGTCGGCGGCGACCTGGTCGGCAAAATCGAGCAGGATCTGCCCGAAGACGATCCGCGCAACCCCGCCACGATTGCCGACAATGTCGGCGACAACGTCGGCGACTGCGCCGGGATGGCTGCCGACGTCTTCTAATCCTACGAGGTCACGCTGGTCGCGGCGATCATCCTCGCGGCCTACGCGCTGCAGGAGTCGGACTTTATCGCGGCGTACGGACATTATGCGGGCGCGTTCGCGGTAAAGCTGATCATGTTCGCGCTGATCCTGCGCGGCGTCGGCGTGTTTTCGTCGATCATCGGGATCATGGCGGTGCGGGTTCCGGCCGGCAAGATGCTCGATCCGATGCGCCCGATCAATATCGGCTACATGACCTCGGCGATCGCATCCGTGATCGGATTCTTCGTCGTGAATTATTTCTACCTCGACTATCCTCGCACCGGCGCGACCGATTGGCGCTTCGCTTGCTGCGCGTCGCTCGGAATTATTCTCGCCGTCGTGACGCTGTGGCTCACCAACTATTTCACGCATCCGGATAAGGGACCGGTTACTGAAACTGCGATGGCGGCGCGCACCGGCGCGGCGACTCTCATCCTGTCCGGGATGGCCGAGGGCCTCGAGTCGTCGGTGTGGGCGCTGCTGGTCATCGCCGCCGCGATTATCGGTGCGATGGCGATTTTCCACGAGTCGCTCGCGCTCCA
>JBGPNU010000275.1:0-5019 GCA_041487675.1 Binatus sp. (SeqCode) | reverse complement strand
GATGAAATCATCGACCTTGTGACCGGGAAGTTGACCACCCTCGCCGGGCTTGGCGCCCTGCGCCATCTTGATTTGTAGTTCGTCGGCATTGACGAGGTAATGGCTGGTCACGCCGAAACGCGCGGACGCGACCTGTTTGATCGCGCTGCGGCGAAAGTCGCCGTTTGGATCGCGAATGAAGCGGGCGGGATCCTCGCCGCCCTCGCCGGTGTTGCTCTTGCCGCCGATCCGGTTCATCGCGATCGCAAGGTTTTCGTGCGCCTCCTTGCTGATCGACCCGAACGACATCGCGCCCGTCTTGAAGCGTTTGACGATCTTGGCGGCCGGCTCGACTTCATCTATCGGAACCGGTGATCGCCCGGAATTGAATTTGAGCAGCGAGCGGAGAGTCGCGAGCGAGCGGCTCTGCTCATCGATCAGCCTGGTGTACTCCTTGAACATCCGGAAATTTCCGGCGCGCACCGAATGCTGGAGCTTTGCGATCGTGTTCGGATTGTACATGTGGTACTCGCCACGGCGGCGCCACTGATACTGGCCGCCCACGTCGAGCTCGCCGTCGACACTCGCCTCGACCTTGAACGCGTAACTGTGCCGAGCCGCAGTCTCGCGGGCGATCGCGTCCAGGCCGACGCCGCCGACTCGCGACGGCGTCCAGCTGAAGTACTTGTCGATTACATCCTTGGCGAGTCCAATCGCCTCGAAGATCTGCGCGCCGCGGTAGCTCTGGGTCGTCGAGATTCCCATCTTGGACGCGACCTTGGTAATGCTCTTGCCGACGGCCTTGATGAAGTTATGAACCGCGGTGTCTTCATCGATGTCCCGGAGCTGGCCGTCGCGAATCATCCCGGCCATCGTCGCGAACGCCAGGTAAGGATTCACCGCTCCCGCGCCGTAGCCGATCAGCAGGCAAAAATGCATTGCCTCGCGCGGCTCACCGGACTCGACCACCAGTCCGGCGCGGGTGCGAGTCCCCTCGCGAATAAGATGATGATGCAACGCACCGGTTGCGAGCAGCGCCGGAATCGCCGCGTAGTCCTTGTTCACGCCGCGATCCGAAAGCACGATTATCGTGCACCCGGCCTCGATCGCCTTCGATGCGTCACGACAGAGCGCGTCCAGCGCCGCGCGCATCCCGTTCTCGCCGTCGTCAACCCGGTACAGGGTTGAGAGCGTTGTGGACCGCAGCCCGCCGGCCGCGAGCCGCTTGATCCTCTCGGTTTCTTCATTAGTCAGAATCGGCTGACTCAGTTGAAGCTGGCGGCAATGCAGCGGCGATTCTTCGAACAGGTTCTGCTCGGCGCCCAGCGTCGTTTCGGTCGAGGTCACCAGTTCTTCGCGGATCGGATCGATCGGCGGATTGGTGACCTGCGCGAACAATTGCTTGAAGTAGTTGTACAGCGGCTGCGGCTTGTCCGAGAGCACCGCGAGCGGAGTGTCGGTGCCCATCGAGCCCACCGGCTCCTGCGCATTGGTGGCCATCGGCGCGAGGATCATCTTGAGATCCTCGATCGTGTAGCCGAACGATTGCTGTTGCTTCAGCAGCGCATCGTCTTCGAAGCCGTCTATCGGCGGTGAGTTGTTGGCCTTCGGGATCGAGTCGAGCGCGACCAGGTTGGCGTCGAGCCAATCGCGGTACGGCTTTCGCGCCGCCATCGACTCCTTGATTTCCTCGTCCTGGACGATTCTGCCGAGCGAAGTATCGACCAGAAACATCCTGCCCGGCTGCAGCCGGCCCTTGAGCGCGATGTTGTCAGGCGCGATGTCGAGCACGCCGGTCTCCGACGCCATCACGACCAGCCCGTCTTTGGTCACGGTGTAGCGCGATGGACGCAGCCCATTGCGATCCAGCACCGCGCCGATTCGAGTTCCGTCGGTAAACGCGATCGAGGCCGGACCGTCCCACGGTTCCATCATGCATGAATGGAACTGGTAGAACGCGCGTTTGCCCGCACTCATCTGCGCGTCGTTCTGCCACGCTTCCGGAATCATCATCATCACGGCATGCGGCAGCGAGCGTCCGGTGCGAACCAGAAGTTCGAGCACGTTGTCGAACTTGCCGGAGTCGGTCTGCGTCGGCTCGACGATTGGCAGCAGCTTCTTGATGTCGTTCCCGAACAGCGGTGACGAAAACAGCATCTGCCGCGCATGCATCCAATTCTCGTTGCCGCGGAGCGTGTTGATCTCGCCGTTGTGCGAGAGGAAGCGGAACGGATGCGCGCGATCCCAGCTCGGGAAAGTATTGGTCGAGAAGCGCTGATGCACCATCGCGAGCGCGGTCTTCACGGCCGGATCGAGCAGGTCGGGAAAGAACTCGGTGATTTGGGTGGAGATCAGCTGGCCCTTATAAACCACGGTCAGCGCCGACAGGCTGCAAAAATAAAATAGTTCCGGATCGAACAGTCCGAGCTTCAGGGCCTCCGATGCCGCGCGCTTGCGAATGACGTAGAGCTTGCGATCGAGCGCCTCGACGTCCTTCACGCCGCGACTGCGCGCGATGAAGACCTGGCGAATCGCCGGAATCCCGCGCCGCGCGATCTCTCCGCACGCCGATTCCACCACCGGCACGTCGCGCCATCCGAGCAGCCGCTGCCCTTCCTCATTTACGATTCGTTCGAATGCGTCCTCGCAGTCTTTGCGTTTAACTGCGTCGAGCGGCAGGAAAACCTGGCCGACGCCATATTGGCCGGGCGCTGGGAGTTCGAACCCGAGCTTCTCGGCTTCACTTGCGAAAAAGTCGTGCGGAATCTGGAGCAGAATTCCGGCGCCGTCGCCGGTGCGAGGATCGCATCCGCACGCGCCGCGATGGGTCAGGTTGTCGAGTACCTGCAGCGCCTTCTTGACGATCTCGTTGGAGCGCTCGCCTTTGATATTCACGACAAAGCCAACCCCGCATGCATCGTGCTCATTGGCTGGATCGTAGAGACCCTGTGCTTTCGGAATGCTTCGGTAGTTGTGCATCATAACCCCCGTCTCGGATCCGGGAGCGCCGATTTCGCGGAGCCGTGGCGACTCCGCTTGCCGTTGGACGCATTCTCCGCGTCGCCATTGGCATGCACCGAGATAAGCCCGCGCTCGGTATGCGTCGATAGCACCACCATCGTCTCGGTCCGCGACACTCCCTCGATCGAACGGATCGCACTGATCAGCCGTTCGAGCGACGAAGTTTTGTCGGTTTTGATCTTCAGCATCAGCGTGTGCTGTCCGGTGACGTGATGGCACTCGAGCACGTCTTCGAGCATCG
Organism: Binatus sp. (SeqCode); assembly: GCA_041487675.1. Taxonomy (GTDB): domain Bacteria; phylum Desulfobacterota; class Binatia; order Binatales; family Binataceae; genus Binatus. The sequence goes on along the minus strand of JBGPNU010000275.1, from coordinate 1,778 downwards.
CCACCGTCTCTTCGAACAGCGCGATTGTTTTCGGATGGGAGATCGACACGCCGATGAACGCGGTGACGTCCTTGCCGAGCCGGCTCGCATCGACCGACGCGTGGTAGCCGGTAATGATTCCGCTGTCTTCGAGTTTCTTGACGCGCTCATTGACCGACGGCGCCGACAGCCCCACCTGGTCACCGAGTTTGACCAGTGGGATGCGCCCGTGTTCCTGCAAGAGGTTGATTATCTCCAGGTCAATAGCATCGAGTTCTGGGGCATCTCCACCGAATTTCATAAGGTTGTCCTCATCCCGTGGCGTTGAAGATAGTAGGGAAACGGATTTATGTCAAGTCTTTATAAGGACAACACTCAATAAAACACTTGTTTATGAAAATCGCAATACGCCGCTCCGACGAACTTTAGGCCGAAGCGACCGATTGCCATTCACTCAGACTGTAATTCGCGCAGGCAAGCGTGATTGCTCGGCCGGAACGCGGGCAAGGCGAACATAAATAAGTGCGAAACTGCTTCGCTCAAGGTGACAGAAGGGGGGCTGGCCCCTGCTTACTCGCCTTTGAAATTTGCGGGTCGCCTCTCGACGAACGACCGCGCGCCTTCCAGATGATCCTTCGAGGTCAGCATCAGATGCTGTCCGTGCCGCTGGTAGTCGAAGAAGTACGGCAGATTGAGATTCAATCCGACCCGCAAGGTCTCCTTCGCGAGGCGCTGCGCAAGCGGCGCCTGGGCCGCGATCTTTTTCGCGAACGCCGCAGTCGCCTCGCCGAGCTGCGCGTGCGGGACGACTTTGTTTACCATCCCGATTCGTTCCGCCTCCGCCGCGTCGATAATGTCGCCGCTTAAAATCAGTTCGTACGCGCGTGCGAGTCCGACCAACCGCGGCAGCACCAGCAGTCCGCCCGCCTCGGGGATGAGCCCGCGCCGGATGAAGACTTCGCCAAAGCGCGCCTGGTCCGAACACACGCGCATGTCGCACATCAGCGCGATGTCGCATCCGTAACCGACCGCGGCGCCGTTAACCGACGCGATGGTCGGCTTCGGATAGGTGACCAGCAGATCGAGCGCCACCGGATGATGCTGTCGCCATTCCTCGACCTCGGCGCGCTTGGCCGGCTTGGCATCACGAAAATCAGGATTCAGGAAAATTTCCTTCACGTCGTCGCCCGCGCAGAATCCGCGTCCCGCACCGGTCAGCACGACTACTCGCACTGCGTCGTCGGCCTCGGCGTCGCGCAACGCATCGAGCATCTCGTCGTAGGTTTTGATCGTGCAGGCGTTCATCACCTGCGGGCGATTGAGCGTAATCGTCGCGACGGTGTCGCGCTTGTCGTAGAGAATATCGCTATATGGCATGAGATAACTCCCGTGGAATTATTGCTTAGACCAGTGAGCTATCCCAAATCGCTGGAACCGCGGTCAAGCCGGCAGGGGCCAGAGCACGAAAAAGATCCGGGGTCCCTCGACTCCGCAGACTCCGCTCGGGATGACAAAACTCTGGTCAGGACGAGACTACGAATGCGGATATGCGTCACTTCCCATTTCGAGCGCATCAAACTCCAGGCCGACAGTCGATGTGTATTTCTCAACACCCTGGTGGGCATCATTTCACCTGTCCTCGATAAGACCGGCGCGCTGGAGTGGGCGCCGCCGGGTAACGGTTGGCGATCCAAATCAGAAACACAAAAATCCCGATCAGCGAGCTGAAGAAGAGCCCGTACATAATCCCGCGCCGCACGCGTTGCATCGCGCGGCTCCGTGGCTTCAGGCGCTGCGCG
>JBGPNU010000274.1:0-5042 GCA_041487675.1 Binatus sp. (SeqCode) | reverse complement strand
CGTCCTTGCCGGTGGCAATCGCATCGGCCGCCGCCTGAAGCATCGGAACATCATGCAGCTCGACCGGCGTGAGCGGCGGCGCGCCCGCTTCGCGCGATGCCGTCATAGCGTCGAGGACGCGACCGGGCGTAAACTTGGCTTTGAGCGCGCGATCGCGCTTACGGGCCTCGCGCTGATGGTCGCGCCATGCCGCCGTCGCGGAAATCGCCATCTCGCGCCGGGGAACTCCGGCGCGCTCCGGGTTCCGCGCAACGGCGATGAACTGATGGTCGCGGGCGAAAACGACAATTTCGCCCATGTCGTCGGTCTGAGCGACTCGAACAGCCGAACCGACGTACCCGACTAGTTCGTCATCCCAGAAATCCGCGCGGTCGAATTTGATGCCCTTCTTCCCGACGGTCCGCGTGCCGACATCGGCCAATAAAATATCCAGTTCGCGCTCGGGCAGACGCTTCGCAATCCATCCTGCGGCGACGGCTTCGCGCCAAACTTGATTAGGTGTCCGACCGTTAAGCCCCGCGTGAGCGGTGTTTGAGTAAACCTCCTCGATCCAGGTGTCGAGTCTTTGCTGTAGCTCGTTGGCGGTCAACTTCACCTCGAAGCGCACGTTTCGATCCTCGCCAAGGCGCTTCGCAAATGATTTACGAGACTCGATTGCGCGACGCTCGCCGATGTTTGCGCCGATGAATCCCGGAAGTAGCGGCATAAATGAATGGTTAATCGTACCGATCGCGCGCTCCACGAATGGCTTTTTGTCGCCGGAAAATGGAGGCACCGGATCGGAAAGAATTTCGCAATTCTGTAACGCTGCTTGAAAGCTCGCGGACAAATATTCCGCCCCGCGATCGTGGCGAAACTTCTGGGGAACGCCGAGAGTGAGGGCCAGTTTGCGCAGGCAAAGTTTGGCCGCCGCCGTGTTCGCCGTCTTTGAGATGACCGCCACTGGCCGGCGTGAGAAAATGTCAATCGTGAGCGTCAAATTGTGGCGACCGTTCACACAGTAAATGTCCGTCGGCGAGCCGTCGCCTTCGACGATCTCTAGGGGCTGGCTCACTTCATCAGCCGCGTGTCCGAACGAGACCCGAAATTTATTTTTGTGGGAATCTGGATTGCTGATGCGCTCGCAATGTTCACGATGATTTCGCTTCCAGCGAAGCAACCATCGCCGGAATGCCCCGCACGACGGAAGACGTGTTTCGCTCCCCGCAAAATTCTTTTGCATTGCGAGCCAGATTGTTTTCGCCGACAGCAGGTGATTATGCCCGAGCATCGTGATCGCGAAATCCGTCAACTCTGCGTTTGCGTCCATCACGCCCGATCCCGTCCGATTTCCGGCAGGCGGCTGAAGGCCGACCAACCTTTTATTTTTGAAGTTTTTTGACCAGCGTTTGAACGTACTAGCCATGATTCGCGGGACTTCGTTTCGCGTTTGATCCGAGACTTCGACGTTGCCGGCCGCATACGCCTCGCGCGCTTGCTTGAGTGACACCCCGGCAACCTGCGCGTAGAGTCGAATCGCTCGCAATGCCGCGGCGCGATGCTCGGCGACTTCGCGCGGATCGCGCCGCTCCCGTTCTGTGTATGAATGGCCGCCGCGCGTCGCTTGACCTTCTGTCGGCTGCGTGAAATCGTGATGTCCGAGAGAGTGCATCATGCGTGACCGCAAGCGTACTATTTTGCGCATGCGAGTGCAAGTGCAAAAAAGATGAAACCTAAGCAGCGCAAAAAGTCCGGGGAGAGCGGCGCGCCAGCGTCGAAGGCTAACGAACTGGGCGGACAGCAGGCTGCATTCGCCGAGCGCCTGAAACAATTAATTGCGAGCAGTGGCGGCGCGCGGCCGTTTGCGGCTAAGGCCGCAGCGAGTGAAGGCACGGTTCGCGCTTGGGTTGAACGTGGTGCTGAACCGTCGCGCGATAAATTGGCCGCGATCGCGAAGACGACCGGCGTCTCGCTGGACTGGTTGATCTCCGGCCGCGGCCCGAAGTTTTATTCGGAGTGCCCGCCTGGCTACGCCGCGATGCGATTTGCGGACCTGATGAAGTCGAAGGGTAAACCGACTCGTCCATTCTTTTCGACCGAACAGTTAATATTCCTACCGTTTTGGCTGCTCGGTATAGCTGAGAGTGAACGAGAAAAGATCGATCCGATGGCGCTTTTGTTGCCGACTGAAACTCCAGACTCAACGGCGGCTGATTTTGTCGTATTCGATTTGACCAAAGAAGGCGCATCGCCGCCGTCGTCCGGCCTCTGCGTGATTCTGGATGATGAGGGAAGGTTCAAGGTTCGCGCCGCGCGGAGTGCGGCCGGCGGTCGCGATATATTTGGGCCGGTCTTCGGCCCGGTGATTTTCCGCGGCGTCATAGTCCGCCCGCCATTTCCGAAGGCGAAGGACAAATTGCAATGACCACTGAATCGAGGTTGACGTTCCGGGAAGTTTGCTTCTTGGTCGATCGCGCGTGCGAGATCGTGGGCCGTGATGGCGTCCCAGTGCGAATCCCGAACCACGGCATGGCCCGCGAATGCTCGCGACCTCATCTCACAATTTTCTATGAAGAACCCGAGACCTCCGGACGAGATGAATATCATCGTCTCCAGATTTCTGCCGATTGCGCCGATGGCGGCGAGAAAGTATTGGTCTTAAGCCTCGCGTGGAGATTCAGCCTGGTCCCTCCGATAGTGGACCTGAAAATCCCGGTCTGCATTCCCGGACCTTGGCGCGATTGGTTTCTGTCGTAAGCGAGCTTTCAAGCCCACCTATTAGCCGGCCTGATTTATCTCGAACTTCCTGCCAGCGCCGAACTGACGCAATAGCGTGATCGTTTAGGATGGCCCCGCGGCGCAAGCAGCCACGCCATAGCGCAGCAAAGCGCACGAAGGCGAGGTCATTGGGCCCATCCTAAACGATCACGCTTGCCAACTCGCCACACTGGAAAATACGACGGCCACGATCCGTGCCAGAGCGTTAACCCCGCGCCGGTAAAAGCTTTTCTCTGGTCCCCGGTCCGCCATAGTCCGCCGTAGTCCGCCCTGGTCCGGGTTGCCGCCGGAGGCCCACGTCATGCGATCGTTCACAGGGTACAGGTCAGCTTGATTCGGTTAGGCGAAGCTACCGAATATTCCCGCGCCATCCCTTTATCCACAGACGGTGGCGGACGTCATAGACATTGGACGAGTCGAGGATTATAGTCCGCCCCGTATCGCGCGAATCAGGTGCCGGGCGCGATCTTAAACAAGGTCCCGTGTCCAAAGCCGGCGCAGATGTGCCTCGCAGGTCCAACGAGGCGCTCTGCGCCGGCAACTTTTTTGGGCGCCTGCTACTCCACCGTGACCGACTTCGCCAAATTGCGCGGCTGATCGAGATCGGTCCCGCGCTCGGCGGCGATATGGTACGCGAGCAATTGCAGCGGCACCGTCATCAGCACCGGCGTCAGCATCCGGTTTGTTTCGGGCACTTCGATGATGTCGTCGGCGACCCGCTTCAACTCTTCAGTCGCGTGATTGGTCACCGCGATGATCCGTCCGTTGCGCGATTCGACTTCCTTCAGATTCGACATCGACTTCTCGAACAGGTCGTCGTTCGGGATTATCACGACCACCGGCATCTTCTCGTCGATTAGCGCGATCGGGCCGTGTTTCATCTCGCCCGCCGAATATCCTTCGGCGTGGATGTAGGAAATTTCCTTGAGCTTCAATGCGCCTTCGAGCGCGACCGGATAATTTATCCCGCGGCCCAGGAAGAGGAAGTCGCTCGCCGGCGCGTACTTCCGCGCGATCTGCTGAATCGCAGGTTCGCCGGCAAAGATGGCCTTGAGCTCGGCGGGAATTGCGAACGCGGGCTGCAGCAGTTTCTCGGCCTCCGAAGAGGAAAGACGGCCCATCCGCGCCGCCAGATGAATCGCGAACAGATAGTACGCCTCGAGCTGGGTCAGAAAGCACTTGGTGGTGGTGACGCTGGTCTCGGGGCCGCATCGCGTATATAGCTGCGCGTTCGCCTTGCGCGCGATCGACGAGTCCACCGTGTTGGTGATCGCCAGCAGATGCGCGCCGCGCGCGCGTCCTTCTTCCATCGCGGCGAGCGTGTCCGCGGTCTCGCCCGATTGCGACACTGCGATGATCATGGTTCGCGAGTCGATCGGCGGCCGGCGATAGCGGAACTCCGATGCGTAATCGACTTCGACCGGAATCCCGGCGAGTTCCTCGATCATGAACTTGCCAATCTGAGAGGTGATCCACGAAGCACCCGCGCCCACCATCACGATTCGTCCGATCGACGACGGCCCGCCTGCGGGGAGGAGATCGCTTTCGAAGTGGACTTCTGAGGATCCGGCGGCCGCCCGACCCGCCATCGTGTCGATCCACGCCTGTGGCTGGTCATCGATTTCCTTGCGCAGGTAATGGCGGAAGCCGCCCATGGTCGCGGCGGCCGCATCCCATTCTATCTGCCGCGCAACGCGGGTCACCGCGGTACCGTCGAACTTCATCAGGCGGATGCCGGTTGCGGTGACTTCGGCGAGTTCGCCGTCTTCAAGGACGATCGCGCGGCGTGTGTGTTGAAGGATCGCCGGAATGTCGGAGGCGATGAAATTCTCGCCGTCGCCCAGGCCCAACACCAGCGGCGTCGCGGTCTTCGCGGCGATGAGCTTGTCGGGCTCGGTCTCGGACAGCACCACTATCGAGAACGAACCGCGCAGGCGCATCACCGCCTCGCGCACCGCCTCCGTCAAACCGCGCCCGGTTTTCAGTTTTTCCTCGATCAGATGCGAGATCAGCTCGGTGTCGGTCTCGGAGCGGAGCTTGTGGCCGCGCGCGAGCAATTCGGTGCGCAGCTCGACGAAGTTCTCGACGATTCCATTGTGGATCACGGCGACCGGACCGGCACGATGCGGATGCGCGTTTTCCTCCGACGGACGCCCGTGAGTGGCCCATCGCGTATGGCCCATTCCGATATGGCCTTCGAGCGGGGAATCGGCCAGCAAGAGCCGGAGGTTTTCCAATTTTCCTTTGGCGCGCCGAACCTCGAGCTTGCCGCTAGCAACGATTGT
>JBGPNU010000273.1:0-5062 GCA_041487675.1 Binatus sp. (SeqCode) | reverse complement strand
CCGGTGATCTCGGACAACGTGTGTTCGATTCTCATCGGTTCATGCCGTGGCGCTCGCTTGTGCGTGCTCGCATACGCGCGGTAATCGTACGGCGGATGAATTCCCAACGCCGAGCGCCGATAGCCCGCCGGCGCGGTCATCGCCGGTCCTCCTTCGCCATCTCCGCGAGCGCCGCTTTCGCAATTCGGAATGCAGAGTTAGCCGCCGGCACGCCTGCGTAAACCGCGACCTGCATCAACACTTCCTTTACGTCATCTGGAGTGGCGCCCGTGTTGCGTGTCGCGCGCACGTGCAAATCGAGTTCCTCGTCGCGGCCGAGCGCAGCGAGTATCGCAATTGTAATGATGCTACGCGTCCTATGGTCGAGGCCGGGTCGAGTCCAAATGTCGCCCCACGCGTGTCGAGTCAGCATATCCTGAAAGTCCTCGTCGAATGCCGTCGCATTCTTAAGCGCGCGCTTTACGTGAGCCTCGCCGAGCACGCGACGACGAACCGCCAACCCCGCCTGGTATGCCGGATCTTTTACCGCACGGCTCCTCGTTGGCATCGCATGGCTCCTCGTTGGGTCGAGATTCGACGTTTCTGTCTGCCGGTTCCAGATTGCTTCTATTACTATCGCGATTCTCATTGCGACCGCAAAAGACTCGCGCAACGATGTAAACGAGGATTTGATCAAGGGCCGCATGTCGAAGTAACTTCAAATCGGAGTGCATGCGCATATGAGCCGCGAGGAATTTTCTTTCTCGAGCAGTGACGGACTGGAAATCGCCTACTATCGATGGCGTGCGCCGGCGCGCGCGGCCGGAATCGTCCAGATTGCGCATGGCATGGGTGAACATGCGCTCCGCTATGCGCACGTTGCCGAGTTTCTGAACAGGTCCGGGTACCACGTCTATGCGAGCGACCATCGCGGGCACGGGCGCACGGCCAAGGGCGTCGAATCGCTCGGCGACTTTGGTGCGCCGGGATGGAACGGTCTCGTCGCCGACCTGCTGATGGTGACCAAGCTCGCGCGCATGCGTGAAGGTGGTCTGCCGGTGATCCTGCTCGGCCACAGCATGGGATCGTTCGCCGCGCAGCAGTATGTGCTCGACAACAGCGCGCTTATCGCGGGCCTGGTGCTTTCAGGCTCGGCGTCGATCGACCGCCTCGCGATCGATCCGTCAAGAGAGGCGGACCTGACCGCCTTCAACCAGGCATTCGAACCGGCGCGCACTCCGTACGATTGGCTGAGCCGCGATCCCGCCGTTGTCGATGCGTACGTCGCCGATCGGCTTTGCGGTTTCGGGATTAACAAGCGCGCGATGGAGACGATGGCGGCGGCGGCAAAGAGATTAATCGATCCGGCGGCGCTCTCGCGAATCCGTTCGAATCTTCCGATCTACATTTTTGCTGGCGATAAGGACCCGATTAATCACGGGCTCGAATGGCTGAAACCATTGGCCGAGCGATATCGCGCAGCCGGCATCGCAGACGTTACCGAGAAGTATTATCCGCAAGGCCGCCACGAGATGCTGAACGAAACGAATCGCGACGAGGTGTTGAGCGACCTGCTCGGCTGGATTCAGCGCACGGCAAAGGTGTAGTTGCTCGTCATCGGGCGGATGTAGCTGCGATGCCGCGCCGGACCATGCCGTCGATCGCATCGTCGGGGTAGCCGAGTTCGCGCAGCACTTCACGAGTGTGCGCGCCGACTTCCGGCGCAGCGGTGGGCTTTCGTTTTTCGGCGCCCGACACGAACATGGGGCTGTTGATCGTCTCGATCGTGCCATGACCCGGATAATCGAGCTCGACGAAAGCCCCGGCGGCGCGCATCTGCGGATCGTCCACGACGTCATCGAGCATCGGCAGTAGCGACCACTTAATATCGTGTTCCCTGAACGCCTTTCGCCAATCCGCGAGATCTCTCGATTCGAACTGCGATTGCAGAATCGCAAACAACTCGGCGGCATGTTCGGTGCGGCTTTCCCCGGTCGCGAACATGGGATCGGTCGCGAGTTCGGCCGCGCCGAGCATCGTGCACAGTCGCGGAAATTCGTGCTCGGGATCGAGCTGCACGAGCAGAAACACTTTTCCGTCGCGCGTTACGTATCCCGATGAAAGCGGATTTACCGGATACGTTCCCGGTAGCGGTTGCGGAAATTCCGCGCCGAACATTTTCGCCTGCAGGTCGCATCCATGCGCCCACGCGCCGCTCGCAATCAGCGAAGTATTAACTTTCGCTCCGCGTCCGGTGCGTTGGCGATCGTACAGTCCGAGCATGATCGCGCCGAACAGCGCCATCGCGGTCGGATGGTCGCCGATTCCGGGCCGCGGACCCGAAGGCGTCCCGTCGCGTCCCGTAACGCTGGTCATCAAGCCCGAACGCGCCCAGTAGGCAAGCGCGTCGAATGCGGGTAAATCCGCATCGTCGCCCGTTTCACCATAGCCGGTGATGTGCGCGAAAATGAGGCGCGGGTTGATTGCGCGCAAGTCGTCCCAAGTCAGCCGAAACTTCGCCAGCAGTTGGGTCTGATAGTTGGTCACGAAGACATCGGCGGTTTTGACGAGCCGCATGAGAGCTTCGCGCCCTTCAGGGTCGGCGAGGTCGAGCGCGACGCTTTTTTTATTCCGTCCGGTGAGTATCCAGCAATAGTTCAATTCCGATTTGGGAGTGCCGGGCAAATGCGGAAAGAGTCTGTACAGATCTCCGCCTTGCGGGCGTTCGATCTTGAATACCTCGGCGCCAAAGTCCGACATCACGGTGGCGGAAGCCGGACCGGCGATATACGTGCCGCAGTCGATCACCCTGATTCCCGACAGGATTCCGTCCTTTTGCATAACGACACTCCCGCGAACGAGATTGCAGACTCGTCGTTAGTACGGCGGTTCATTTTTCGCAATCCCTTGAGCAGGATCGGCGTTACAGGTCGGGGAAATTGTCGAAGCGCGTCAACGCGACGGAAGATCGATGAGGCCTGGCGGAACTGAAAACGCGCGACACCGGCCTGGCGACGAGGAAAAGCCGCATCGTCGCAAGGATCGGTGCGGCCGTCTAGCACTACCTATGTTTGTCGAGGCGTGGTCGTTGGTCGTGAACGCGCACTGCGACCGCGTCGGCCATTAAGTTGAGCACTGCGAGCGCGACGAACAGAAAAGCCGTAACCAGTCCGAGTGCCATCACGTGTACCTGCCTTCGACGAGATCGCGCCGTCGAAGGGACAACTCTCCCGATCAGCGCGAATCCGCCAAACACCACAAACGCAAGGTCCGTACCCCGTCAGGGTTTGCCGGCTATCTGTCGCGAGTAATCGAAGGAAGGTGAATTTAGGTAGTCAGAAGCTAACGACTAGTGACAAAGCAAAGCGTTGCAGATGGTCTGCACGCCGCCAGGTCATCGACAAACGACAGCGTATTGCCGCTAAGGACTGCGATGACAAAAAAGTGGCTATCGAGATTGGCGCCGCGCAGAGCACGTCATCGACGGACTTCGATGCCCGCATCGCGCAATCGATTGTAGGTGCGACTGCCAGTCACACAGATCGCCAGCCAGCATCCACCCAGCGCAAATCCCCCGATGATCGCGCTCAATGCCAATCCCGAATAGATACCCGCCAGCCCGATTAGCGCCACGATGTAGAGTGCTCCAGCCGCACTTAGCGTTTGCAGACGCCAGCTCCGGGTCGCGGCCGCGAGCATGTAGCACACCATCCCGTAGGCGGCGGTTGACGCGGTCAGCGCGGCACTGGGAAAGCCCGCGAAACCGTTTACTAACACCAGTTCAGGTTGATGAGCAGCGTGCTTCGCAAACATCGCTTGCAGGCCGTAGGCGAGCGCATATGCGCCGCCGAGAAATACCAGGGCCGCGATCGATAGAGTCGGATCACGGCGGCGGGCATAGCCGATTGCTCCAACTCCGACGATGAAAGCCAGCCACAGCGGATTGGCGAGCGCGGCGATCGCGCTCACGGCCGAGTCGAGCCTGGAGGTGCGCTCGGCGGCGACAAACAGCGCGACCGTCCGGTCCAGTCCGCCCATCGAATTCTGTTCCGAGATAACGTCCACGATACCGCCGAACAGCCACGCCAACGCTGCCACCGCAATCAATCCAACCGTCAGATGAAGGCCCAGGTAACCGCGCGGCGAGAAACGGGCGCGGACGAAATCCACAAATGGAGTCAGATCGAAGCCGTAGCGCCCGGTCAAATGTCGATGCCACGCGGCGACGATCTGGGTTTGGCGGCGGGCAACCGCTCGCCACAGCCCGGCCATCAGGCCGGTCAAGATCGCCACGACAACAATTCCCACGCTGAGCGACTTGAGCCATTTCTCGACGAGTCTCCAGTTGGAACCCAACATATAGCCAAGGCCGACCGCAACTGAGGCCCACATCAGCCCCGCGACTATAGCCATCGGGATGAACCTGCGCGCTCGCATCCCCGAGAGACCCGCCGCGAAGGGAACGAAATCGCGTCCCACGGTGACGAAACGGCCGACAAACACCGTCGCTCTGCCCCAGTACTCGAAATAGTGTTCGAGGCGCTCGCGATGCTTTTCGTATTGCCGCCGCGCAAACGCCCATCGCGCCAACACCGCCTGGCCTCGGTAGCGGCCGAGCGTATAGCCAGTCAGGTCACCAATGATGGCGGCGGCGGCTACCGTTGCGAGGGCAGTCCACGGTGAGAAAAAGTCGCCCGCGGCCATCGCGCCCGCAATCACCGCGATCGTCTCACCGGGGAATATCAAACCCAGGAAGGCCGACGACTCCAATGCGACGACGATAAAGACTACGACCAGTGCCCAGGGTCCGGACTGGGCAAGGAAGCCTTCCACTGCGGCTAGCATCGATTTGTGGTTAACACGAAGCGGCCGCACCGTCATTAGGACCGGTGCGGCCATTTGATATCAGAAGCGATACGCCCGTTCAGGCCGTATCGCGCCCGCGATTAGTTCCCGGTGTTGCGTCCGTTCTGATGATCCGCCTTCGTCTGGTTGTTCTGTTCAGGCGGCTGACTCGACGACTGCTGCTGTTGATGAGAGGCCTGCTGCGGCTGCGCCTGCTGCTGATGCGCCGCCTGCGGCT
>JBGPNU010000272.1:0-5063 GCA_041487675.1 Binatus sp. (SeqCode) | reverse complement strand
TACAAGGAATCACTTGGCGGCGCGCAAGTGCTTCACGTCGTCGCCAGCCCGAGCTTCGAACTCGACGCCACCGCCGGCACCGGCACTGCCTACTTGCTATACTATCACTGCAAGGATGGCCGCGTTCAGCAATCGACGGTTGGCTATTACACTGACCAACTGCGCAAGACCCCGGCCGGATGGCGGTTTGCGAGCCGGCAAGTAACTATCCTCGGCCACCACTGAGGGTGCAGATGCCCAAAAAAATGAAGCGGCGCCGAATCGCGATCCGATCCGGCGCCGCTTCGTCATCTGCCGTATGGACTAGAAAGCGGCGTACCAGGGCACTTCGTGCGGATTCTGCACTTCCCAGTTAATCTGGAACGCTTGCAGCAAGGTACCGTCGGCATGCCCGAGCGCGAGCTTGGCATTCTCCAGGTCAACTTCGGCCTGAACTTCGTTGCCTTCCGCGCTCACTTCCTCTTCCTGGAATTGCAGCAAATCGTGCGTCGTTGCCATACCCACCCGGAACCTCACTTGCTCATCATGAAGCGATTGGCGAGCATAGTAAGTCGCTTGCGCAGTCGCGGACGCGCGCTTCTGATCGGCATATAGATTAGCAAGTGAGCTCTGTACATCCACGACCGCCTGCGACAGCGCCGCGCGATAGAGCATCCGCTGCTGCTCGTACTGCACGCGAGCCTGCGCGAGGGCCGCGCGTGGAACCGCGTTGTCGAGCGGCATCTGGAACGTCAGCACGGCGGCGTAGTTGTAAAAACTGAATCCCCACAGACGATTGAGCGCGTCGCCGTAGATTCCGCCGAATGGCAGCTTGTTGCCGTTTCCCGCAGGACCCGGAGGGACCGTGCAGTTTCCGCCCGTGGTGCCGCCGAAACCCCTCTGACAAGGCGTAGTTCCCGCGGTCGAAGTCAGGCCGAATTGCGCGCCCACGTTTAGCTGCGGCAGGACCTGGTTCTCCGAGAACTTCACCTGCAACAGCGCGTCGCGAATCGCCTCGCGCATACTGCCGAGCGACGGCCGATATTGCACCGCAAGCTCGAGCGCGCGCTCCTCATTGACGACGATCTGCTCATTCGGATTCGGCCGCGTGAGCGGCTGAATCTCTTCGGGCAGGAACGTGCTGTACGGATTCAGCATCACGTCCTGGCGAAGCTGGGTGCGCGAGTTCTTAAGATTGGCCTCCGCGGTGTACACGTTAGCCTCGGCGGTCGCGGACGCTGACTGCGCTTCCTGCAGATCGATCGGCGCCATGGTTCCGACCTTGACGCTGATCGAGTTTTGCCGCACCAGGTCCAGGTTGAAGCGCAGCGCCGCGCGCGCCACCTGCAGGTTTTCCTCGGAGAGCACGACGTTCCAGTACTCGCCGCCGATCCGTTGCACGAAATCCTGCAGCGACTGGCCGTAATTCCACTGCGCCTGCTTCTGACCCGACTCGGCAATCTGAACGTTTATGGTCGCGAACTTCCAGCCGAAGTTCTGCAGCAATGGTTGTGAGAGCGACAGTGCGAGGCTCGGCGCATACGACGGATTGACGCCCGAAAAGAGCGAATTCGAAAGCGCGCGATCGTTGTTGAAGGTTATCCCGTAAGTTCCATTGGTGATCGACGAAACTTTGTTGAGGCCGAAGTTCCAGTCGTAAAACTTCTGCACGAACGCGGTGCCGCCTCCGGTCTGCAACGCCGAGGTCACAGGAACGACGCTCTTCTCGATGTCGCCCTGCGCGGTCAGGTTCGGATCGAAAGATCCGTTCGCCTCCCTGATCGTTTCCATCGACGCGACCGGATCGAGTTCGGCCGCTTTCAGTGCCGGGTTGTTTTGCAGCGAGATGTAGATCGCTTCCTTCAGCGTGAGGCCGCGCGCATTCGGATCTTCCGAGCGCAGGTAGCGTTCGCTGATGACGTTTTCAGGCGATATTTCCCGCGTCATCGACCACTGATGCGCGAAGATTCGCGGCAGATTCAAGAAATCGTCATGATGCTCGAACTGATTTGCCGCGCTTGGCGGCACGCTGGCCCGCGGCGGCTCCTGCGGCGAGACCGGCACCGACTGCATCTCGATCGGTCCGGTCGTAACCGGCGCAGCCAGCGGTGTCTTGGGCAGCGAGCCGGTGACCTTGAGCGGATTATCCTGGGCGATGCCGAGCGAGGCCTCGAGCATCAGCAGCGAAAAAAACAGCATCGCAAAAAAAATCGACCTTTTGCTCGACATCTCTATGGAACCTCCTTGTCCCACTCGCCAACGGCGTCGATGGCCACACCACTCCCGCACCCTTCGATTGCGCATTGCATCAGCAGTTGGGAATGAATCCGCTGGCGCCGTATCGGGAACGGAGCGCTTGCACGGCGCCAATCAGGTCGCGATTATAGCCAAGGCTGCCCGCCTTGTCTTGCATTTGTGCACGGTGGCGCGGGTCATTTCGAGTCGCCGATGGAGATCGCATGCGCGCCGTCAGGTTAACAATCGCACTACTCATAATGTCACCGATCTTTATTGTCGCCATCGACGAGTCAAGTCGCGCGCCGCGATTACTCGCGCAAGTTACCGCGCTACCCGGCCCCGCGCCACTGACTGCACCCGTGGCTCCCGGTCAGCCACGGGCTTTCTCAACGATCGGCGCGCTGCCCGCGCTCGCACCAGCACCCGGGACCCGGCTCGCCGCCGCGCCTTCCGGGCAGCCAACGCCGCGAGTATTTAGATGCACCTGTTCGTCGCCGGGAAACTGGACCGAATGGGCGGGCAGCGTCCCGTCGTCCAGCTATATTCTCGCGCGGCAGTCCGCGCGCGGGCAATGCGCCAACTACATGCTGAATTCGAACCCGCCGTCGGCGTACATACCGCAGACGTCAGGTGGATTCACCTCGCAAAGGCCACAGATCTACAATGGCACGGCGTTCACGCAACGCGCGCAGGTGTCAACCTCGGTGGGACAAACGGTGCTCCAGCAACGCTCGCGGGTATCGGAGCTGACGGGCCAATGCTCGCAATGCGCCTGCAACTGAGGCGTTGCCGACCTTGCTGGTCGCGGCTTAGTCGATAAGTTTCTTCAAATCCGGCGCGATTGGCGCCGTCACCTTGACGTGACCGACCGCCGGCGAGTCGAACGCTATCTCATATAGATGCAGCCAGAACCGTCCATGCGCGAGCAACTCGTTCCCGGGACCGCCGTAAAGCGTGTCGCCAACGATCGGATGCCCGGCGTCCGCCAGATGCACGCGAATCTGATGGCGGCTGCCGGTCTTCGGCGCGACCGAGACCAGCGTAAACTCTCCGACCCGGCGTATCGGCTCGACCATCGTGATCGCGATCCGGCCGGCGCGTTTCGGATTGGCGCTGTCAGGATCGCCCGCGACCATCTTGCGCGGATTCTTGCCGTGATGCGCGATCGGAACATCGATCTCGATCTTCCGATCGAGCGCGCCGGCGACCAGCGCTTGGTAGCGCCGCGCGATTCGTCCCGCGCGGATCGAGTCGCGCAATTTTTCAAACGCGCAATGATTGCGCGCGATCAGCAGCGCGCCCGAAGTGCCGTTGTCCAGCCGATGCACCAGTCCGCCTTCGAGCGGCTTATCACCGGCTGTCGCCGTATCCGGAAATCGCGCAACCACCGCGTTCATCACGGTGTTGCGCTCTCCGGGCTTAAGCGGATGGCAGGGGATGCCGCCCGGTTTGTTCACGACGATTGCCGCACCATCTTCATGCAGCACCGCAAGCGTGAGATCGCGATTCGGCTCGATAGGCGAGTACTTTTGCGCCGGCGCTACTTCGACGACGTCGTCGGTCCCGATAATCTCGCTCTTTTTCGAGCGGCGCCCGTTGATCCGCACCATCCCGCGCTCGACCAGTTCCTGCGCGACGCGGCGCGACGGCGCAAATCCGATTCGCACCAGGTAATGGTCGAGTCGCTCTCTGATTACTTCCGCCACCGACGCCTCTACTGCAGCCAGACCAGTTTGGGGTTCTGCTCC
The DNA here is from genome assembly GCA_041487675.1 of Binatus sp. (SeqCode). Lineage (GTDB taxonomy): Bacteria > Desulfobacterota > Binatia > Binatales > Binataceae > Binatus. The sequence goes on along the minus strand of JBGPNU010000272.1, from coordinate 1,098 downwards.
CAAGGATGGACCTGAATCATCCAGTCGGACTCCTGCGGGTAAAAACTGCCGCCGGCTGCGTCGCAGGCTTGCTTGGTTGTGATCGAACCGTAAGAGCCGAACTTCAGCCAATCCTCGGTCTTAGTATCGCTGCTGCGAGTCGGGAAGCACAGATTGACGTGCCGATGCCATCGCGCGACGCTCAACGGGACGCGCTCGTTGAGCTGGTCTTCGCTGGTGTCCTTGACATCGATGTACGTCGCGCCGATCAGCTTGTAGCCGCCGTCGGGAGTGTGCTGGTAGAGCAGCCATTCCGGCACGCTCGGATTGAACGTAACAGCGGCTTTGATGCCGTGCCCGTCCTTCATGAAATCCACGACGGGATCTTTGAATTCGGGATGAAACGGCTTGAAGCCGTCGGCCTCCGCGACGTGATAGTCCTGGTATTTCGCCAACGCATGCTGAAGATCCGTCAGCAGGGTCGCCGCGCGCGCTTTGTCGGCGTCGTTCTCGGGCCGCAGGGCTGTGTACGCTATGTGCAGCGACATATTCTTCATGTCGAGGCCGTGAAGTCTCATGAAAAAGAACTCGAAGTATGTGGCCTTCAAGAGTGTCACGGCTAAAACTGCCGTGAAACCCGCCAAAGCCCACCTGCGGTTCTTCCTATAGGCGTCTAAGTGCTCAGGAGCGATCTCCTTCTGCCACCGAGTACTGAACGGCAAGATCGACAGCATGTTCACCCGGTAAGGATAGAGCCGCCCAATCCTCTTAGGAACAGCCGTTTTCATCAAGCCGACCGCGAAGACGAGATACACAATCAGGGGAATAAGTAAGACGGCTCGGTCAAGCAGATAGACATTCATGGTAACGCCACGAGGGCAACGCGTGTCGCTAAGACGCGAGCGGCTACTTTTGTCTCATAGATGAAGGAAGGCATAACGCGAGCCTGTAAGCTGCCCCTTAGGCTCTCAATTTCGCAATACCCTAATGCGTACTTGCGGCGCTGCTCGTCGAGTGCGGCGCAGCCGCAGGCAGCTTGTAAACGGCGAATTGCAGCGTCGCTACGTAAAGCAGAATCCCGAGCAGGATCACCGCGGTCAGTATATCGACGAAACCGAG
>JBGPNU010000271.1:0-5065 GCA_041487675.1 Binatus sp. (SeqCode) | reverse complement strand
GCGGCGAGAGTGACCGACGATTCGAGGGTTCCCACCGCGTCTTCGAGCCGGCCGTTGGCGGCGAGCACCATCCCCTGCAGCCGCCGGGCGCGCGCGATGTGCTTGCGGGAGTCGCTGTGGGACGCCATCTCGAGCGACTCCACCGCGAACTTCCATGCGTCATCGAAGCGCCTCTCCGCCAACGCCAACGCACCGCGGGCACGGAGCAACGGGATGTGCCAGCGCCAGCGATACCAAGTGTCTTGCTCGAGCAAATTCCAGGCGCGTTGCAGGTAGTCCTCGGCCTTCCCGTGCTGACCTTTTTCAAGGTGCGCCAGGCCGACTTTCAACAACGAATGCCCACGTGGCTCCGGCCACGGCCACGCGGTTCTCGCGATCTCATCAGCCTCAAGGTTGCGTTCCGCCGCAACATCCAGGTCGTAGAGTTCCAGGTGCACTGCGCCGATCAAGTTGGGCGCTCGCGCGATCCAGAACTTGTCGCCCGCCGCGGAGCCGTAGTCGCTCAGGCGCTTATACCAGCGCAGCGCCTCCTCGTAGTTGCCCAGAGACAGGTGCGCGTTCCCGGTCAGGAAGACGCCGAAGCCATAGTTGAAACCCGAATGAATCTTCTGAGCCAGCTCGAGGCCTTCCTTGAGGTGGGCTAAGCCGCGGTCAAACTCGCCGCGCCACTGTAGTGCTCCGCCCAGGTACACCAGCGACTTGGCGAGCAACGGCTGGTTCTTGATCTCCTTGGACAGACGAAGAGCTTCTTCAGCATCGGGTGTGGTCTCGACGATCTGACCCCACCCACCTGTACGGATCGCGACCCGGCTGGCGAGGCAAATCGCTTGATACTCGCGGTCGTCAAGTTCCCGTGCGATCGCGAGTGCCTGCTCGTTGTAGTCGATCGCCGGCTCGCCGCGATGCGAAACATCATAGACCGCGCTGAGCCAGACCATCGCCTCCATTTCGCGGCGTCGATCGCCCGCGCGGCGCGCCAGCTCCAACGCCTTTAAGTACTCAGCGGCAGCATCGTCGTATTCGCTCAAATTCAGCAGAATTTCAGCGTACTTGGAGTGGAGCGTCAGAAGTGCCTCCCAATCCGGAGGTGAGGAAAGCTTCGTCACGGCGTCGAGCGCACTGAAATAGAGCTTTTTCGCTTCTACGTTCGCAAAGACGTGCGCGGCTTGGTCCCCCGCGAGTGTGCTGTACTGCATCGCCTTTGACCAATCCTCGCCGCGGGTGAAGTGATGCGCGAGCTCCGCGAAGTGCTCGGTCAGGCGGTCGCGGTAAAGCTCCTCGATCGCCTCGCCGACACCCCGATGAAGGTCCTTGCGGCTCTGGACCAGCAGGCTGCTGTAGGCAACGTCCTGGATCACCGCGTGCTTGAAGACGTACCCCGGCTCGGCGAGCAGTCCCTGCTCGTAGATGATCTCCAGCGCTTTTAGTTCAGCGAGCACACCCTCGAGTTTGCCGCTCAGTCCGGCCACCCGCTCGAGCAGTCTCACTACGAATTGTCGGCCGATTACGGAGGCAAGCTGAACCATTCGCTTTCCGTCACCGCCGAGCCGATCGAGACGCGCCATGATGATGTCCTGCATCGTGTTCGGGACGCTCAGCTCCTCGAGCGCCTTGGTCACCCGGTAATGCCCGTTCTCACGCGCAAGAAAGCCCAAGTCGACGAGCGACTTGGTCATCTCCTCGACGAACAGTGGCACTCCTTCGGCCTTCTGCTCGAGCGCGATCTTGAGTTCCTCGGGAAAATCCGTGACCCCCAGCACGCGCGTCGCCATCTCGAGGGCCTGCGCTCCGGAAAGGTGGTGAAGATTTAACGTGGTATGAAAGCTTCGACTCGAAAACGGATGGGTCTGCCCGATGCGATGCGTCAGTATCATCATCGCGCGCGCGCCCGCGACCGAATCCATCGCGAAATCCAGGTACTCCTGCGTGCTGGTGTCGCTCCAATGGAGGTCCTCGAACACGAGGACCAGGGGTCTGAGCGTCGCGCCGCGCAGCATCAGCGCGCGCAACGCATCGAACAGCCGTTTGCGGCGCGCGGACGCGTCCATAGCGGCTACCGCTGGATCGCCCGGGTCGGCGGAGAAAAGGTAGCGCACGTACGATATTTCGGCCTCGAGCCCGCCCATTGCGCGCATCCCCTGTTCGACCTTGGCGATCAGTTCGGGCTCGCCATCGCCCTCGCCGATGCCGAAGTTTTCATGCAGTTGGTCGATCAGGGGCAGCATCGGGATGCTCTGCCCGAATGAGACGCATCGCCCTTCGAGCCAGGTGATCGGATCGCTCGCGGCCTCGAGGCGGCGGCGAAACTCGAGCAGTAACCGCGACTTTCCAATCCCGGCCTCGCCCGCGATGAACACGATCTGCCCGCGTCCGCCGCGGACCTCGCGAAAGAGATCCTCGAGGGCCGCAAGTTCCCTCTCCCGGCCGACCAGCGGAGTGAGTCCGCGCTCCGCGGTCACCTCCAATCGCGTACGGTGTGAGCGCGCCCCTGTCACTTCGAAGGCGCGCACGGGAGCGTGACCTCTGATCTGCAGTTCGCCCAAGTCGACGGTGTCGAAGAACCCCTCGATCGCCCTGTGCGTCGCTTCACTGATTACTACGCTGGTCGGGCGGGCGGCGGACTGGAGCCGTGATGCAAGATTGATCGTATCTCCGATGGCGGTGTAATCCATGCGCAAATCGTCGGTGATCCGGCCCACCACGACGATTCCGGTGTTGAGTGCGATTCGCATCTGCACGACCAGCCTGCTCCTCTTCTCAAGATCCTTGCCGAATGATCCAAGCGCGCGCTGAATGGCCAGCGCAGCATGGACGGCGCGCCGCGGCGCGTCCTCGTGCGCAATCGGCGCTCCGAACAGCGCCATGAACCCGTCGCCGCCGTACTGGTTGATGGTGCCTTCGAAGCGGTGAATTTCGGCGGCGATCAGCTCGAAGCAGCGTTGAACGATGCGATGGACTTCCTCGGGATCGAGCTTCTCGCTGAGCGCGGTGAAGTTCGCAATATCCCCGAACAGGACGGTCACCTGCCGCCGCTCGCCTTCCAGCGCCGCGCGTCCGCTCAGGATCTTCTCTACAAGATGGCCGGGTACGTCAGGAACGAACGCGTTGGGCGGGGGGCCGTTGGTCCCGCGCGGTTTTGAGGATGAGGGCTCGGGAGAGGGAGCGTCGGGCGTTGCAAGCTGGTTCCCGCACGCGCCGCAGAACCGCGCGCCCGCCGACACGGTCGCGCCGCAATGCGGGCATTTCACTTCAAGCGGGGTCCCACACTGCTCGCAGAACCGTGCTGCGGAGGGGTTGTCGAAGTTGCACGACGGGCACGTCATTGGATTACATCGTCCGCCGCCCAGAACCTATCGCCCCAAGTCTCGAAATCATAGTGCCTGATGTTCACGCGGTCCGCGGGATTCGCGCGCTTTGGGTCCCAGCTTCGCGAGAATTCGCGACGGGCCAAGACTCGATGGCCGAGAGAGGAGGATTTGAACTCGCGGTGACAAGGGACCGGCGCCACCGATCGCAATAGTCCGAGCTCGACGATTTGTATCGCTCATCATTCGCGTGCGCCCTACACGATTCCCGACTTGCCGGTCAGATCCTGTGGACGGATGGATGCCTTGCACTGACGGTAACGACAGTCCCTGAATACCGCGACCGGATCGATTGCTCCGCCCATTCGCTTGCGCGCCATTTTGATCGCCGACTCGACGTCCAGCCGCACCGCGTTTTGCAGCGTCCGATTAGCCATCAGGGCGTCGTTCGCGTCCTGTGTCGACTGCAATGCCTCGCGATCGACCATCAATGCCTGCGCATAGGCACGCTGCAGTGCGACCGCGCTTTCGAGCAGACTCTCGATCGGGTCGGTCACGTTGTGACTCTGATCGAGCATGTAGGCTGGCGCGAAGCCGGGAGCGCCACGCAACTCAGCGTCCACGAGCTCGTTGAAAACCAGGAAAATCTGGAACGGGTTGACCGAGCCGGTGTCCAAATCGTCGTCGCCATATTTGGAATCGTTGAAGTGGAAGCCGCCAAGGCGCTGAAACTGGATCAGCCGTGAAACGATCTGCTCGATGTTCGTCGTGGGCGCATGATGACCCAGGTCCACCAGGCACTGCACGTTTGCGCCGAGCTCGGTCGCGCAAATGAAACTGGTCCCCCAGTCCGCGATCACGGTCGAGTACAGCGCCGGCTCGTACAGTTTATGCTCGATGAACGCGCGCCATCCATCCGGCAACGCCGCGACGATCACGCGCATGCTCTCCAGGTACCGCTCCAGCGCCTTCGTCATGTTGAGCTGACCCGGAAAATTCGAGCCGTCGCCGATCCAGACGGTCAGTGCTCGCGAGCCGAGCTTTTTCCCGATTTCGATACACTCCAGGTTGTGCGCTATCGCCTGCTCGCGAACCGACTTGTTGGTATGGGTCAGGCTGCCGAACTTGTAGGACAACTGACCCGGAAGGTCTTCGAATGTGTTCGAATTGACAGCGTCGAAAACGATTCCATAGGAGCGCGCAAACTCTCGCAACTCGCCGAGATCATCGACCCGATCCCACGGAAAATGAGGCGACACCGTCGGTGTCGCGCGTCCTAACTGCTGGATTACCGCGCAGTCCTCCAGCTTCTCGAAGATGTTGCGCGGCTCGCCCGCCACTGGAAACCGCGCGAACCGCGTCCCGCCCGAGCCGACTCCCCAGCTCGGAATCGCCACCGCAAACCGCTGGATGCGCGCGGTGATCGCTTCGAGGTCAACTCCGCGCCGCGCCAGTACGGCGCCCAGTTGCTCATAGTCGGCGCTCAGGTCCTTGTCGAGGCGCGCGTTGTGCTTCGCGATCAGATCGGGATCGATTGGCGTGCGTGGGGTCATAAAAACCTCTTGCCAGCCTCAGCGCGTGAATGCCGCGGCGTTACCGGCGTCAACGTTGAGGATGTTGCCCGTGGACTTCGCAGATCGATCGGACGCAAAAAAATGCACCGCCTCGGCGACATCCCCGGGCGTAACGTTTTGTTTCAGCAGGCTCCGTTCCCGGTAAAAGTTCTCCAACTCCGACGGATCGATCCCGTATGCACGCGC
>JBGPNU010000270.1:0-5073 GCA_041487675.1 Binatus sp. (SeqCode) | reverse complement strand
CCAGGAAGCGCGAAAGCAGGGGCCAGCCCCTGCACCCATGCCAGGAAAAAGATAAGACAGGAAGCGCGAAACCCAGTTTGGGTTTCGCATCCGGATCTTTGTTTTTTAGTTTGAGCGGCATCAATTGCGCTCGGCGCCTTTGGCGGCGATACGCCCGCTGAGCTTGCGCGCGGCCGCAACCAGTTCGTCTGTTATCGAGGCCGATGCGAGACTGCCCGCGCCGGGCCGTGCGATCACCACTATCGAGATCCCTGGAGCGAGCGAGTCGCGGATTCGGCCCCGGAAAATTTCGCGGATCCGCCGCTTCACGCGATTTCGGACCACTGCGTTGCCGATTCGGCGCGATACCGTGACGCCCAGACGCGATCGCTCCGGCTCGGTTTCGAGGATACCCGCGTAGAGCACGAAATGTGAGCTCTGGGATCGCACGCCGACACGCTGGAGGCGGATGAACTCCGCACTTCGATGCAGCCGGTCTGCCGCTCCGAAGCTCAATTGCGCGCGCACGCTGCTCAGCCCGGCTGCTTGGGCGGGATCGAGATCGCGAGCCGCGTGCGACCCTTCGCGCGCCGGCGCTTCAGCACCTTGCGGCCGCCCGGCGTCGCCATCCGCGCCAGGAATCCATGGGTTCGTTTGCGTCGGCGGTTGTGCGGTTGGTAGGTCCTTTTCATTGCTCGTGGCTCGCGGCCAGGTTCACTCGTTTGTTTGTGTTCAGACCGTTAAGGTCCGTTGCAGGTCGGGCGTCTGGATATTCTATATAGATATTGAAGGGCCCGCGAACACGCAATCGAACCATACCGTGCGCCTTTGAGCAAGCCCGCACCGCTAGCCGGTGCTGTCCGAACCAGGGCTGCTCGGGTGCGGTTGAAGAGCCGAGCGCGCCGCGTCGGAGGGCTTTGCGCGGATTCCAGACGGATGGGGCAAAGAACCCTTGCGAAACGCGCCCAGCGGGAGTATACGTCGCCCTGCGTTCATCTGGGAGATGTTCACTCAAGGTGTTCTAGTGGGTCTGAACCGCCACCTATAGAAGGAATCGACTATGCTAGCTCGTCTGATCCGATCTACCCGTATTTTCGCGATCGTCATTCTTGTGGTTACTTCCGGTTGTGAGTCCGTAGCTCCTCCACCTCCAGCTGGTTCGGGCGTCGGCGGAACGATCGCAAACTACACGTGCTCCGAGACGAAGTGTTCCTGTACGGGGGCAAAGGACTGCTTGAGCCTCGGCCGCGACAATCTCTGTTCGGGTGAGGCAACGTGTAAGAGCGACGATTCGTGCTCGTGTGATAAGAAGAAGGCATCATAGATCTTTTTATCCGTTTGTTGATCGCGGTCGTGCTTTACCTGGGACTTCCTCGGACTTCCTCTACCGCCCGCAGCGCCAAAGTAGGACACCTCACCTTTCAACTTAGGCCACTCGGCCGCTGGGCTAGCACCCGCTAGCCCCTGCCTACTCGCCCTTCAAGCGCGGATCGTCGGCGCTCAGGCAAATCGAGTATGAGTACCGATCCGCGTATGCGTTCCCGGGCTCGTTCCTTTCCGTCTCCACCACAGTCGCACGGTAGCGTTCGCAGTCCTCCGCCAAATTGAAACTATCGACATTCTCCCACTCCGAGAGCGGCGTTTCCTTCTCCAATCCGCGCCGCGCACAGTCGATCGACGGCGCAAGAAGGATCCATCCCGCCATCACCGCCGCCAGAGTCGCCGTATGCCTGCACCGCATTGGATCGCTTATCGCTATATTCCCGCCCGGCCGCAAGCGACCACAGCGAAGCGCGTCGATCTTGCCTCTCCCTGTATCGGGAGAGGCCGACACGAGACTTTGAGCGGCGGGTGAGGGACCTCTCCTAATTCTTGCGGCGCATCAGACAATCGCGCCGCACAGATGTCCCTCACCCACCCGTGTGCCAGTGGCACCTCCCGACAACGGGCGAGGGAACCAGAACTCTCCTCATTCATACTTCTAACAGGCCCGTTAGGGCCGCATCTTTTCTTTTCCATCGGGAAGTCTGAAACCTGCGTGAGGTTTCAGTGTATGGTTTCCTCGCTCCCCTGCCGCTCGCACGCCCTGCGATGCTACCCTTTACCCTCGATGTACGTCGCCGACACGATCGTCGCGCCTGCCACCGCGCCGGGAACCGGCGCCGTCGCGATCGTCCGTTTGTCCGGTCCGCGCGCATTCGAAATCCTCCACTCGATCTTTCGCCCCGCGCATTCCGCCGAACTGACACCCCGGATGCTGCGCCTTGGCGACGTCATCGATCCCGCAACCGGCGCGTGTGTCGATCGCGCGATGGCGGTCGCGATACCGGCTCCGGCGAGCCTCACCGGCGAGGACGTCGTCGAGCTACAATGCCACGGCGGTCCGTTCATCGTACGGCGTATCGTCGCGCTCGCGATAGCTTCTGGAGCGCGTCTGGCCGATCCCGGCGAATTTACCCGCCGCGCGTTTTTGAACGGCCGAATCGATCTTGCGGAGGCTGAAGCGGTCGCCGATCTGGTCGCCGCGCGCAGTGAGATCGCTCTGGCGCAGGCGCTTTCACAACTCTCGGGCGCGCTGTCCGTCCGTGTCGCCGAGCTTCGGAGAGAGGTGATTGCGATTCGCGCGCATCTCGAAGTCGAAATCGATTTCTCCGATGAAGACCTCCGCCTCCCGTCGCGCGACGAGCTCGGCGCCGAGATCGAACGCTTGATCGAAGGCGTCTCTATATTGCATGACAGCTTCAGCCGCGGCCTCCTGATGCGCGACGGCGTCCGCGCAACCATCATCGGCAAGCCCAACGCCGGCAAATCAAGCCTGCTCAACCTGATACTCGGCGCCGACCGTGCGATCGTCACGCCGATCGCCGGCACCACTCGCGACGTGATCGAAGACTCAGTGAAGCTCGGCCCCTACGCGCTGGTCCTGAACGACACCGCCGGCATCCGCGACCTGGCGCCCGATTCGAGCTCGGTCGATACGGTCGAGCGAATTGGAATCGAACGCACGATAAAGTCCGCGCGCGACGCTGACCTGCTGATCGCGATGTTCGATTCGTCGCGTCCGCTCGAAGCCGAAGACCTTTCCCTGATTCGATTCACGGCCAGGCGCGCGGGCCTTGCGATTCTCAACAAGCGCGATCTGCCCGCGATTACGAGCCCGGCCGAGCTGCGCGATCGCGGTCTCGAGCTTCCGATTCTTCCGCTCTCGGCAATTCACCTCGAAGAAGCCGGCGCGCTCCGCGCCGAACTGACAAAAATTATCGACGCCCTCGTCTCCGCCCCATCGTCCACCACCGCCGAGCCGCATCCTCTCTCTGTCATCCCGAGCGAAGCCGAGGGACCCCGATCCGTAACTTCCCCATTCGCACCTTCGACCAACTATGAAATCGCAATCTCGCGCGAGCGCCATCGCGACGCGCTCGCATCGGCTCTGGAAGCCCTCAAGAACGCACGCGCGAGCGCGCTCGCCCCGATGCCTCCCGAGATAGTCGCAGTCGATATCTCGGCCGCCGCCGACGCGCTCGGCTCGATCACCGGCGAGGTCAGCTCCGAAGACGTGCTCGACGCGATCTTCCGCGACTTCTGCATCGGCAAGTAGCAGGGGCCAGCCCCTGCAAACCTCGTCGAGGTTTCGAATCTTTGCCTCTCCCTGTATCGGGAGAGGCCGACGTGAGACCTTGAGCGTCGGGTGAGGGACCTTTGTTAATTTTGCGGCGCATCAGACAATCGCGCCGCACAGATGTCCCTCACCCTAGCCGTGCGCCGGTGGCACCTCCCGACAAACGGGCGAGGGAACCAGATCTCCTCTCCTCACGACTAACTTCTAACAGGCGCGTAGCGACGCATCTTGGGTTTTTTCTCCCCCCCACAGGAAGCGCGAAACCCAGTGTGGGTTTCGCATCCGGATCTTTCCCCACCTTTCATGGTCGCTGACTGTATGTAGTAGTTTTCTACTTTTCGTTTACGCGCCGCCAGCCCCCGCCTTTGCGCGCGGGGGCGACGCGGGCCATAATCGCGGCTCCACTATGAACTACGATGTAATCGTTGTCGGCGCGGGCCATGCCGGTATCGAGGCCGCGCTCGCTGCCGCGCGGATCGGCGCGAGCACCCTGATGCTCACCCTTAATCTCGACCATATCGGTCAGATGTCGTGTAATCCCGCGATCGGCGGAATCGGCAAGGGGCACCTGGTCCGCGAGATCGACGCGCTCGGCGGCGAGATGGGCCTGGCGATCGACGAGACCGGAATCCAGTTCCGCTTCCTCAACACCCGCAAGGGCCCCGCGGTCAGGGCGCGCCGCGCGCAAGCCGACAAGGCATCCTATCGTGCGCGCAGCAAGCGGATTCTCGAGCGCACCGGGAATCTGCAGATTCGCCAGGCGAGCGTCGAGCGGCTCCTGGTCGAAGATGGAAAAGTTCGCGGCGTCGAGTCGCAGATCGGCGAAGTCTTCGAGGCCCCGGCCGTCATCCTGACCACCGGAACTTTTCTGAAGGGCCTGGTCCATATCGGGCTCAAGAATTATTCCGCCGGCCGCGCCGGAGATTTCGCTGCGATGGGACTTTCCGGCGCGCTCGCCGAACTCGGATTTTCTATCGGGCGGCTCAAGACCGGCACCTGTCCGCGCCTCGATTCGCGCACGATCGATTACTCCCAGTTGGAGATCCAGCCGGGCGACGTCCCTCCGCCGCCGTTTTCGTTCCGCACCGATCGGATCGCTCGCGAGCAGATCCCCTGCCATCTCACCTACACCAACTCGCGCACTCACGAGATTATCCGCGCCGGGATCGATCGCTCCCCGATGTATAATGGCGTGATTCAGAGCAAGGGTCCGCGCTACTGTCCGTCGGTCGAGGACAAGGTGATGCGCTTTCGGGACAAGGAGCGTCATCAGATTTTCCTCGAGCCCGAGGGACGCGACACCGTCGAGGTTTATCCCAATGGGCTCTCGACCAGCCTTCCGCTCGACGTGCAGCTCGCGATGGTCCGCTCGATATATGGGCTTGAACGCGCCGAGATCATGCGGCCCGGCTACGCGATCGAATATGATTTCTCCGACCCGACTCAACTCACGCCGTCGCTCGAGACCAAGCTGG
>JBGPNU010000269.1:0-5106 GCA_041487675.1 Binatus sp. (SeqCode) | reverse complement strand
TGCCCCGCTGCGGCATAGCGAGCCGGGCCAAAATTGACGCGGACCGCAACGATGTCGCCGCGACCAGCCTCGCGACGAAAGCCTCAACCCTGTTAGCTCCGCTCAAAATTCCCAGCCCGGCGAATCGTTCGATGCGCTGATGCCGGTCAAGCCTGGCCTCACCCGATCGCCCTGAATTGTGAAGAAATTACTACGGCGCTCGTAGAAAAAGCATTGTAGATCGCGGCTTTATCCTAATGGCCTCACAATTGCTGGATCATTCATGTCACGCCGTAAGGCCGTGATTAATCAAGCGAAAGTGGAGTGAAGATAATGAATAAAGATCAGGCAAAGGGAAAACTCAAACAGTTGACCGGCGAAATCAAACGGAAATGGGGACAGGTCACCGACGATGATCTGACGCAGGCGCGGGGGAGCATGGAGAAGCTGGTGGGCAAGATCCAGGAGCGTTCCGGCGATCAACGCGAAGCAATCGAGAAATGGTTCAAATCGCGGGGTCTCTAGTCGGCAAGCAGAACCCGGCATAAGAGGGAAGCTATCATGAACATAAAATACTCGTTGAAATTGGTCGTACCGGCCGTGCTGCTCGGCGTGGCGATGTCGATTCCTGCGTTCGCGCAAGATGACAACATGTCAGCTAGCGACTCAATGCACTCGGCGGGCAAAAATATCGAGCAGGCCGGTTCCGATACCGCCGCAGCCGCGAAGGACGTGTATCACGGCAGCAAGCGGGCGGTAGAGGACGCGGCCATCACCGCAAAGGTCAAGAGCGCGCTGCACAATGATCAGACCGTCGGCGGATTGGATATTCACGTCAGTACCACCACCGGAGTGGTTACCCTGCAGGGGCAGGTTTCTTCGCGCGAGGTGGCTTCCCATGCCGAGGACGTCGCCGCGCATACTGCCGGTGTCAGTCGCGTGAACAATCAGTTGATGGTGGTTAGCGCTGTGCGCACCGATTGACTTATGCGCGCGCTTTGAATGCTTTTCGCGAAGCTGCTGAAGTAGCGTCCGATCAACATCCCGTGGCGGCGGCTAGGGGCTCCGCTCCGGTATGATATTGAGACCTCGGCAAGTTTCGAACCCAACCGAAACTCACTCTGAGCGCGTTCCGAGCGCCAAATAGGCGCTCGGCGGCAGGTTTTACATAGTTACCGATCGTTTCTCGTCGCCGCCAGAGATAACTGCCCGATTACCTATCGTGGCTACGATACTCCGGAAGAAGTGATGCCATCGGATGGCATGGCGATTGCGTCGATTAGCTACTATCTCGTTGACGATCAGGAGGTTGCTATATGGCGAGCACACCTAATCCATCTGCTCCATGTCCGTGCGGTTCCGGGAAGATGTACAAGGACTGTTGCGGAAAGAACAAGTAACTACCGTTTTCCGGCAGGGCCGGCGGTCGCGGACCAGCCTCCCCATCTGAGCCAGACACGCTCAGAAGCGTCCGCGACTCGGTTCTGCCGGCCGCTCGCGCATCGAAAAGGAGATAGCAAATGCGTTACGCAGTGGCTTGGATACTGGGTGTTCCCCTCTTGGTGATTGTAGTCTGGTTCCTGGTTGCGCACATGATGTAGAACCGCCGACTCCATTTTGCCGGTTGCGATCGCACTGGATAATCGCGCTAGGATGCGGCCGGGACATCTGCGATGCGATCGGTCGATTTTTATTTCGATTTTTCGAGCACCAATAGCTACTTCGCCGCGTTCATCCTTCCGGAAATCTGCGCTCGCAACGATGCGCGTCTGAACTGGATGCCGACGCACTTTGCCGCGCTGTTCCGTGGAACAGGATTTGATGTGATGGCGATGTCGCCCCGCAAGGCGCGCTACCTGTGGCGCGATCACGCTCGCTACGCGGAACTCACTGGTCTGCCATTCAAACGGCCGAGCCGCTTTCCGATTAAAACCTCGGCTGCACTGCGCGCCGTCCTGGCCGCCGGTGCCGAGAGGGGCGAGGAATCGCGCGAGCGTGCGAAGGGCTCGATCTCTCAGGCGATCATGCGCGCATACTGGGAGCGCGACGAAGATATCGGCGATCCTGCCGTTGTCGCGGCGATTGCGGCGGGCGCGGGCTTCGACGGGTCTGCGCTGGTAAGCGCCGCCGACTCGGCTCTGGTTCGCCAGGACCTTGCGGCGATTACCGATCGTGCGATTGCGCGCGGAGTCTTCGGCGCTCCGACGTTCTTTGTCGGGGACGAAATGTTCTGGGGCAAGGACCGCCTCGACTTCGTCGAAAGATGGCTTAAGCGGACGCGATAGGCTGACTATCACCGAATTATCGCCGGAATCCGGCCCTTTTTCCTGAAATTTCGCCTACCCGCGATGCGCTTGCCGGAGCGCTGGATATGCGCGCGCCAGCCTCAATATGCCAAAGCGGCATCAAAACCGTCCTACAGTTCGTAACTAAACACTTGACAGATTGTAGGTAAACCTGAACAATACGGCGCATGGCAGCGTCCGGCACGACGATATTGCGTGGCAAGGCTCTTCTGGCCACCACTGAAACGCGTTGCGGCGAAAGGGTCGAGAGCCTGCCCCTGCCGTGGCCGTGTGCCGGCATGTCTGCGCGCGAGGCCCGGCGCCCACACGGCCATCGATGCGTCATCTGTGCCGAACACTATAAATGCGCTGGACCTGACTTGACCGGTGAGTGCGCGCCTTTGTGCGGTCCATGCTTGTGGGTCGAGTTGGGCGCGCAGTTTCGGATGTTTCAATCCATGGCGGATGCGATCGATCGGCGGCGGCGCAAACTCGAGCAGCAAGTCGGCGCCTCAAAATGCCGCAAGGCGCAGACTCGTCGGCTGAGCCGCCTACGCGTCAGTAACGTGGTCGCGGGCTTCGGCCGGGTCGTGATGAAGCGCGCGCAAGGCGGTTCAAACAATAACGGCAGCCGGGAAAAGTCGAAATTAGTAAAGTCGGAAATTTTGCGAATCGATTCTTCAAGTGAGGGTGTCTGAAACGTCCGTAACACGAGGCTTCTTTCGGGGGGAGGCCGTCAGGGGGCTTCCATGTCGATGTTGAACGCGAAGTTTGGGCAGGTGATTCGTGACCGAAGGCGTCAGAGTGAACTGACTCAGCGGCAGGTCGCGAAGAGAGTCGGGACCTCGACGCCCTACGTGGGCCATCTCGAGTCCGGCAAGCGTCATCCATCCGATGAGATCGTGACGCGTCTGGCCGACGCGCTGGGCTTCGAGCGCCGGGAACTTTTTTTTCTGGCCAATCCCAGGGCCAAGGAGCTCCTGCATCCTGCGGAACCGGTCAAGGCCAACTCTGCGTGGGAGGAATTCCGCCGCGACGACAAGCTCCGGCGAATTCACAACATCAATGCCAAGGAGATGAACATGCTCTCGCAGGTCGCGCTCATGGGTCAGGTGAGAAGCTCGCGCGACTTTATCTACGTTCTGAACACCGTGCGCCAGGCTTTGATTTCCTGAGCGCGATTTGGATTTGGCCATGATGCAGAGGAATCGGCTGACTTCGTTCGAGATTTTTTTTAGCGTCGGATTGGACCCCGGCGCGGGTGAAGTAGCGCGCCTCTGCATCGCATTGGACGCGAGGCGGCGGCGTGGCCAGCCGGGGCAATCGGACACCTCCGGCTGGCTCGCCGTCAATTCAGCGCGCCATCAGAAAACGCGCATATTGGGTTGCAGAATCGCAGCATGGTGAAATTTGACATGCTATCGCTAGTATGACGTTGCGCCGTGTCAACAATAGGTTGTGTGGCATATGATTTGCTCGATTAGCTAAACATAGATGGTCTTTGAACCGAATCGCTCATCACCTAAGATAATTCATCGATTATGCCAGTCAGCTCGGCATTGCGCTTTCGCGGTAACTTTATGAGTGCAGCCCTTACCCACCCGGTCGCTAAACCGATCGCTTCCCGCGGCCCCGACGCGCTGGTTACACGTGAAGTTGACCACCTCGTTTCCAAACTGCTCGGCGAGATTCAGATTCCGTTCGGCTCGCTTGGCACCCGAGTTCTCACTCAGTTAGCCGATCTGAAGAAGATTCTTTCCACCGATTATACGGAAGTGACGGCGCTTCCTCCGAGGCCGCTGCTCAAGGAACTCGCACGCATCGTCGAAACTGACATCAAGCGGCACACGCCGACGTACGAAGGGCTGGCCGATCTCGGCAACCCGCAGCTGATGTCCCGTCTGGAAAATCTTTTCGGCCCGCGAGAGCTCGAGCTTCGCGCCGAGCCCTATCGCACGGGGGCTGGGCTTTCTCTGCGCGGCTTTTATTGTCGGGCGGAGGTCGGCCCAAAGAGCAAGTTCGTGATTTTCGTGAACACCGCGCATCATCCGGGCGCGGTCGCCGCGACGCTCGGCCATGAACTCGGCCACTATATCTACGGCTCGTTGGTCGGGGAAAAGGCGGCGCATACGGCGTTCATGGAAGGCGCGTTCGCCAACCATTTGATGGAAGAGGACGAGCTGTTCGCCGACAGCCTGGTGGCGCTCGCCGCCTATGGCGCCGACTCGCTCGACCGGCTCGACGGCATCGCGCAGCTAAGGCCGGGTTCGTCGGACGATCTCTTCAACCGGATAAAATCGGCCTACAAGATGCTCGGCCCGCGTTACAATCTCGATCTCGCCAAGGGCAAGATGGCGGCGGCATGGCGGGTTCGCTACCTGACCTCGATGGCGCACTTCCTGAAACTTCGCTACGCGCTGTATAAATCAGCCGGCATCTGAGCTCCGCAAAAAGGGGACAAAACGACCGCACCGAATCGTCGGGCGGTCTCGTTTTATGGGGCAAATCAGCCTGTGTCAGATCGTGCTCCTCGATCAAGTACTTGAGCGCCTCAACACCTGAGGCATCAGCGAAAGCATGATGCTCCGCGTCGTAAGCCTCAATCAGCACGCTCAGCGTTTCGATGAAGCGGTAACGCGGATCGCGCGGATTGTCTCCGATCTTATCGACCAGCTGGTTGAGCTGCATCACGGCTGCGTCGTATTCGCGCTCGGTCCGGATCGCGAGCATCGGTGCGTATGCGTCGGGGTTCTTGAGGGTGCGAGTGATGGTGTGAGGTTTCATTTTTTTCAGTGTCCTCTGTTGTGCTTGAGGAGGGAAATCGCTTCGCGGAGATCCCTCC